>CAZNNJ010000504.1:0-4798 GCA_964574305.1 uncultured Rhodospirillales bacterium
CTCTGTAAACCCGTAAGCGGTCATTGGCGTCGGGGCTTGATTATATACTATGACGGATCGGCGAGGAGAAGCCACCGGAGAGGAAGCCGCGCCTACGACACGGGCGCTGTGACGCGGTTGGCGGCAGGACCCGGGGCGAGCTGGAGGTCGAAGACGAGCTGGCTTGAAACGCCAGCTCGAAGGCGACACGGAACGGCGGGAGAAGCACCTGGGACATCGGAATTTCCCACTCGCGCGGCGGGACCGGCCGGCGAAGACGGGGATCCCGAGGCTGATCAAGGGGATCGGGGCGGAAGCGGTTTTCTGGAACCGGTGCTACGAGCCCTTCGCGGTCGGACGTGACAAGGAAATCGCGAAAGCGCTGGCGAAGGCGAGCGTCGCGGTCCAGGATTTCCCGGCCACGCTGCTGACCGAGCCGGGCACGGTCGAGAACAAATCCGGCAAGCCCTTCCGTGTCTTCACGCCCTTTGCTCGCATGGTGCTGAAGCAAACGCATCCGGCGAAACCCAGGCCGGCGCCACGCGCCAGGCAGCATCATGTCCGGGTTGAGAGCGACGATCTCGACGGCTGGAAGCTGCTGCCCAAGCATCCGAACTGGGCCTCGGCCTTCGGCGAGGATTGGACGCCGGGTGAAAGCGGCGCGCAGCAGCGGCTCGAGACCTTCATCGAGGACGCTCAGCGGCACTATCCCACCGGCCGCAACCTGCCTGGGCAGGAGGGCGTGTCGCGCCTGTCGCCGCACCTGCATTGTGGCGAGATCTCGGTCCGCCAGGTCTGGCACGCGGTCGGGCTGCACTCAGGCAACGCCGCCGACACCTATCTGAAAGAGCTGGTCTGGCGCGATTTCGCCCATCAGCTGCTCGACCAGTTCCCCGACCTGCCGGACAAGCCGTTCACGCCGCGCTATGCCAAGTTCCCCTGGCGCAAGGACGCCAAGGCGCTGAAGGCCTGGCAGAAAGGCCGGACCGGCTATCCTTTCGTCGATGCCGGCATGCGGCAACTATGGACCACCGGCTGGATGCATAGCCGGGTGCGGATGGTCACAGCCTCGTTCCTGGTGAAACATCTGCTGCTGCCGTGGCAGGCGGGCGAGGCATGGTTCTGGGACTGCCTGGTCGATGCCGACCTCGCCAACAATGCGATGAATTGGCAGTGGGTCGCCGGATCGGGCGCCGATGCCGCGCCCTATTTCCGCATCTTCAATCCGGTCCTCCAGGGCGAGACGTTCGACATGGACGGCGCCTATGTCCGGCGCTGGGTGCCGGAGATCGCCGGGCTGCCCGACAAATTCCTGCACCGGCCCTGGGAGGCGCCCGGCGACGTGCTGATCAAGGCCGGTTGCGCGCTCGGCAATACCTACCCGCACCCGATCGTCGATCACGATCAGGCCCGGCGGCGCGCGCTGGAGGCGTTCAAGACCATCCAAAAGTGACGGAACAGGCCTGTCCTGGCGCGTTTGCTGTTCGGCCGGGGCGCGACTTATAGTGGTGAAAATCCGCCAAGACTCCATCGCCGCTCGTGTCCGCAACCGCCCCCGCAGAACCGCTGAACGCCGCCGAGACCGCGACCTATGTCGACAATCCGCGGCTGGGCATCCTGCTGATCGTCGCTTCCAGCCTGACCTTCGCGTTGATGAATGCGATGGTGAAGCTGGTGTCGGGGCGGCTGGGGCCGGTCGAGATCGGTTTTTTCCGCCAGGTCTTCTCGCTGATCCCGGTCGTCGGCCTGGTCATCCGCCAGGGCGGTCTGCCGGCGCTGCGCACGGAGCGGCCGCTGGGCCATCTGTTCCGCGGGCTGATCGGCAATTCGGCGATGATCATCTTCTTCCTGTCGATCGCGCGGCTGCCGCTGGCCGACGCCAATGCGCTGTCCTTCGCCTCGCCCCTGTTCGTCACCGCGCTCTCCCTGCCGCTGCTGGGCGAGGCGGTGGGCAAGCATCGCTGGAGCGCGGTGATCGTCGGCTTCGCCGGCGTGCTGGTGATGACCAACCCGGGCGGCGACTGGTTCGAGGGCAGCGCCGGCCTGGGCGCCGGCATGGGCGTGCTGGCCGCGTTCATGAGCGCGCTGATGACCATCACCATCCGCCAATTGAACAAGACCGAGCCGCCCGTCAGGATCGTGTTCTATTTCGCGACCATCGGCACGATATTCTTCGGCACGCTGACCGCTCTGTTCTTCTGGGTCACGCCCACCTGGCCGGAACTGGCCGGGCTTGCCGTCGTCGGGCTGATCGGCGGGCTGTCGCAAATCCTGATGACGACCGCCTATCGCCATGCCCCGGCATCGACCCTGGCGCCGTTCGGCTATATCTCGATCCTGTGGAGCACAATTCTGGGCTATCTGATCTGGAGCGACCTGCCCGGCCCGCGCATCCTGGTCGGCGCGGCGGTGGTGATCTTGAGCGGCCTCTACATCATCTATCGCGAGACGATGAAACAGGCGAAAGTGATCGCCCAGCCACTGCCGGAGTCCGGGTAAGAATCTGTCTGGCCGCGTCCAAGCGTCGCAATCTGCGGTTGCAGGCGCAGGCGGCGAAAAGCCCAGACCTCGCCGAATTCAGAAAAAATTTGCCGTTCGCCGACAGTAGCATAGTGCTGCAATCACACCAGCCATGCTGGACAATTCACGCGGAACAGGTCAGGAGGACTGGCATTGTCGCGGCGACTGTCGCATATGTTGCCCGATCGCCGAATCGCCGTGTCGGGCGGCCCTGGAGCTCTCTCAATGCCTTATATCGTCACCGAAGCCTGCATCAAATGTAAGTACACCGACTGCGTGGAAGTGTGCCCCGTGGACTGCTTCTACGAGGGTGAGAACATGCTGGTGATCCACCCGGACGAATGCATCGATTGCGGCGTCTGCGAACCCGAGTGCCCGGTCGAAGCCATTGTTCCGGATAGCGATCCGCGCGCCGAGGCGCTGGCCGAGCTGAACCGCAACTTCTCCGAAAGCTGGCCCAACATCACCCGCAAGAAGGCCGCCCCCGCCGACGCCGATGCGTGGAAGGACGTGCCCAACAAGTACCCAGAGCATTTCAGCGACAAGCCGGGCTGATCCAGCTTTGTGAACAGCGCAGTACCGAACCGGGGGCTGCGCCATTATGTCCACCACGAAAATGGTATGGCGTTACTTTCTTGTAACACATACAATTTTCAGTTATATTTGTGGTTTAGGTCGACCGTCAGTTCTGCCCCGTTTATGATACGGGGAGTGGATTTTGCGTCTCCGCGGCAAGCCGAAACGGATGCTTCATGCGCGAATCCAATGGGGAAGAATTGCACGTAACCTGTACGTTCGGGCAAGGATCATCGCAATCTATGTCACAAAAACTTGAGTTTGTTGCAGGAGACCTCGTCGTCTATCCGGCGCATGGCGTTGGCAAGGTCGACGGGATCGAAACCCTCACCGTCGCCGGTCAGTCTGTCAGTCTTTATGCGATCACCTTCGAGAAGGAACGCATGAAGCTGAAGATCCCGGTCGGCAAGGCGAAAACCTCGGGCTTGCGCCGCCTCAGCTCCAAGGACCGCCTGAAGGCGGCCCTCGACACGCTGCAGGGCCGCGCCCGCGTCCGCCGCACGATGTGGAGCCGCCGCGCCCAGGAATACGAGGCGAAGATCAATTCGGGTGACCCCGTGTCGATCGCCGAGGTTCTGCGCGACCTGCGCCGCAACACCGAGCAGGCCGAGCAGTCGTACAGCGAGCGGCAGATCTATCAGGCCGCGCTGGAGCGTCTGGCGCGCGAGCTCGCCGCCGTCGAGAAAATCGACGAGGCGCGTGCTGCCGAGCGGCTGGAAGCCGTGCTGGGCAAAGCCGCCTAAAAATCGCGCGTTCGACGAAACACGGTAACGGAGTAAACTCTCCGGTACCGTGAGTCGCTCGTTCTGGAGGCGTCGTGAGCGACGCCGATAAATTGGCCAACCTGGGCCGGCCGCGCCGCATCTGGGCGGTGGCGGCCTGCCACGGCGATATCGCACGCCTGGATCGTATCCATCTTGCCATCGCCGACAAATTCCGCGTCGGCGACCGGCTGATCTATTGCGGCAACTATCTGGGAGGCGGCGATCCGACCGGCACGATCGACCGGCTGCTCGCCTTCCGCACCTATATGCTGGCGGCGCCCGGCATGATCGCGGGCGACCTCGTCTATCTGCGCGGCATCCAGGAAGAGATCTGGAGCAAGATGCTGCAGATCCAGTTCGCCCCCAACCCGCAGGAAGTGCTGCACTGGATGCTGGACCGCGGCGCCGAGATCACGCTCAGGGCCTATGGCGGCGAGGCGCGCACCGGGCTGGCGGCCACGCGGGACGGCGCGATGGCGATGACCCGCTGGACCAACGGCCTGCGCGACGCCATCCGCCGGCAGCCCGGCCACAACCAGTTCATGAGCGTGCTGCGCCGCGCCGCGCTGACCGATGAGACGGACGACGGCCGGCTGCTGTTCGTCCATGCCGGCATCGACCCCGCCCGCAGCTTTGCCAAGCAGGGCGACAATTTCTGGTGGGGCGCCGGCGCCTATGAGAAGGCCGCGCCGTCGTTCGAGAATTTCAAACGCCTGTTCCGCGGCTCGGACCCGGCCGGCGACGGAATGAAGCTGGACGGCTATACCGTCACCCTCGATGCCGGCTGCGGCTTTGGCGGCCCGCTGATCGCCGCCGCGATCATGCCCGACGGACGCATCGTGGACATGATCAAGGCTTAACCCGTTTGATCTAAATTAATTCCACACTTCGAAATCTGACTTCTCCCGTCCAGCGTACCGGAAGAAAGGGCCTTCAAGCCCAGGTCGGGAGACCAAAAA
>CAZNNJ010000505.1:0-4797 GCA_964574305.1 uncultured Rhodospirillales bacterium
GATGCGACGAACGCGGCCACGGTCACCGAGGTCTGCCGCGTGCCGGTGACCAAGCGCGGGTCGTTCGAGGCCGGCATGCTGGTGGTGGACGGTACGTTGTATGCGACCACCGCGACCGACACCATCGCCATCGATCCGGCCAGCTGTGCGGTCAAGTGGCGGCATGAATACCGTCGGGCCCATGACCCGGTCATTCCGATCAATCGCGGTGTCGCCTATCTGAGCGGGCGGGTCTTCCGTGGCACCGACGACGGGCGGCTGATCGCGCTCGACGCTGGTACCGGCGCGGAGGTCTGGAGCGACGTGGTTGGCGATCCGCGGCTGGGAGAATTCGTCACCGGCGCGCCCGTTGCCTGGAACGGTCTGGTGATCATCGGCCTGGTTGCCGGCGAATTCGGCGTGCGCGGCCGGATCGTGGCCTATGACGCGCTGACCGGCCGCGAGGCTTGGCGCTTCAACACGATTCCGATGGAAGGCGAGAAGGGGGCGGAGACTTGGAAAGACGGTAAATGGGCTTCGCATGGCGGCGGCGGATCCTGGTCGACGCTGACCATTGATCCCACTACCGGCGAGCTCTTCATCCCGGTCGGCAATCCGGTCCCCGACTTCACCCGCTCGGACCGGCCCGGCGCCAATCTCTTCACCAACAGCGTGGTGGTGCTGGACGCGGTCAGCGGGAAACTCAAATGGTGGTATCAGCTGACGCCCGACGATGGGCTCGACCACGATCTGGCGGCGGCGCCGATGCTGTTCCGCGCAACCGACGGGGAGGGCCGGGTCGCCGCGGCGGGTAAGGACGGCTATCTCCATATCATCAGCCGTGCGACGCATGGCCTCTTGTCCAAGACGGCGGTCACGACCGTGGATGCGAAACCCGTCCTGCCGACACCCGAGGGCGTGAAGGCCTGTCCGGGACCGGCCGGCGGTGTCGAATGGAACGGGCCGGCCTTGGACGCGGCGCGCAAGACCATCTTCGTCGGCGCGGTCGACTATTGCGCAGTGTTCAAGAGCGCGCCCGGCGCCAAGTGGACCCCCGGCGGGCTCACCTATGGTGGAACCTGGAGCCCGCTGCCCGATCCCGCCACCGGCTGGATCACCGCGGTCAACGCCGATGATGGCAAGGTCCGCTGGAAATTCCACGCCGATGCCGCCGTCGTCGGCGCGGTCACGCCGACCGCGGGCGGCATCCTGCTGGCCGGCGATAATGCCGGGACCTTCTATATTTTCAACAGCGACACCGGCGAAGTCATCAAGAAGATCGCGACCGGCGGCTCTTTGTCGGGCGGCGTGATCACCTATGCGCAGGCCGGCAGGCAGTACATCGCGGTTGCGTCCGGCAGCATTTCCAAGACCGTGTTCGGCGCCGTCGGACGTCCCTCCATCGTCGTCATGGCGGCTCCTGCCGCCCCGGCCGAAGTCGCTTCGGCCGGGGCGGCAGCCGACCCTGTCCACGGCCGAACCCTGTTCATGGGTGCCTGCGGCGGCTGCCACGGCTCCGACGGCAAGAATATCGGTGGGTTCGATCTGACGACCGTCAAGACCCGGATGGACGGCGAACAGCTCACCGCCTGGCTCAAGAACCCCGCGCCGCCGATGCCCAAGGTCTTTGCCGATCCGATCGACGCGGAGGATGAAGCCGATATCAGGGACCTGGTCGGCTTCCTGCAGAGCTGGCGCTAGCGCATTTCCAGGATTGCCGCTTATGCGGGACAGGCCGACCGATATCCCTTCATACCAGCTACCGGACTTCAACCGGCAGGTTCTGCTGGTGCGTCGGCCGTCGGGGATTCCGCAGGCCGAGGATTTCGCGATCGCCGTCGCAGCGATTCCCGTGCCCGGCGACGGGCAGTTCCTGGTGCGCAACCTGTACCTCTCGGCCGATCCGGCGCAGCGCGGCTGGGCGTCGGCGGAAACCAACTATGCCGCGCCGGTTCCCCTCGGCAGCCCGAGCGGGGGGCTGGCTGTGGGGTTGTAAATGGACTCAAAGAATCCGAACTTTCCCGCCTGCACGTTCCTGTATGACTGGTTCGACTGGAAGGACTATGCCGTCGCGGATGCATCCAAGGTCGTCTTGCGGGCGCAGAGGCCGTTGCCGCTCAGTGCCTTCGCCAGCCTGCTCGGCATCAATGGGCTGACCGCCTATCTTGCACTGACCGAGCTTGGCCGGCCGAAGGCGGGGGATGCGCTGCTGGTTTCGACCGCCGCCGGCGCAGTCGGCAGCTTTGTCGGCCAGATTGGGCGGATTCTCGGCTGCAAGCCCTTCGGGCTGACCGGCGAGGACCGGAAGGCGATGCGGTGCGTGGACCGGTACGGCTACGATGCCGTGGTCAATTACAAGACGGCGGACCTGGCGCAGGCCTTGGCTACGATGGCGCCCGGCGGTTTCGACATCTATTTCGACAATACTGGCGGCGCCATCCTGGATACCGCATTGCGGCACATGAGAGTGCAAGGCCGGGTGGTCCAGTGCGGGACGGCTTCGGTCAGCGATTGGACCGTGCATCCGATGGGCCCGCGCAATGAGCGAGAAGTCTTGACCCGCAGGCTGACCTGGAGCGGGTTCGTCTTGTTCGACCACGCAGCCGGCTACGGCGAAGCAGCCGACCGGCTCGCCCGTTGGTACTTGGAAGGCCGCCTGGCCTATGACGAGGATATCGCGCCCGACATCGCCGCCGCGCCGGGAGCGATCGCGGCCCTGTATCGGGGCGAAAATGCCGGGAAGAAGCTGATCTATGTCGGAGGAGCCGATTGAGCCCCATGGCTGAAGAGTTGACGAATGCAGCTGAATGATCTGGACGAGATGGAATGGCGTTTGGTCCGGGATCTCATCCCAAATGCCAGCATGACCAAGGAGCCGCGGCAGGGCGCGATTCGGGCGAGCGTCAACGGAATTCTCTGGCGTATGCGGACCGGACAACCCTGGGATCGCATTCCCCGCCAATACGGCGATCACACTTCGATCTGCCGGCGCTTCACTGAGTGGCGAAAGACAGGCGTCTGGCAAAAAGTGACGACGACATTGGCTGAGGCGAGAACCAATTGAATGACCTGGTTCTCCGAAGATTCGAACTCACAGGCCCTGCCTTCGGAGGGCTGCATAGAATGGCAGTTTTCTCCGGATTCTAGAATTGGTTGCCCGACACCTTCCCCGGTGCTTGGTCGCTATCTGTCGTAGGTCGGCCAACTTTGGCGGAATTTGGCAGCGCCACTAATGCCTAGGCGAGGATAAGCTCGACCCCGGCTTTGGCGAGCATGTCAGCGTTGGAGCGTGGCAGTCCTGTATCGGTGACGACAATATCGATTTCCTCGAGGTCGCAAACAACGTGCCCCGCTGGCGCGTCGAATTTGCTGCTGTCGACAAGAACGATCGTCTTGTCAGCGCGAGCGAGCAGGCGGCGTTCGGCCTGGACCAGGATCACGTCGGTCTGCATCAGACCGTGGCGGCCGATTGAGGCGGCGCCCAGGAACATCTTGGAGGCGCGATAGCGCGCGGCGCCGTCGTCCTCGAATGGCGACAGCACGATATTCTGCTCCCGGAAGACCGATCCCGCCGGTAGCGAAATGCGCGTGTTTGGCTGGGGCAGCAGCGCGCTCACGATATGCAGCGAATTGGTCAGCACCTGCAGGCCGAGCGGCGCCAGGTGAGGGCACATCTGCAGGGTCGTCGAGCCGCCGTCGATGATTACGGATTCGCCGGGCACGCACAGCGCCGCGGCTGCTTTTCCAATTGCTTCCTTCTCGGCGCGGTGAAGGGCGATATTATCGTGAAACGGAACGCCGTGCAGATGCGCCTGATCTTCGGTTCGTGACGCCGCCTGCGCCAGGCGCGCGCCGCCGCGTACGCGCACGATCTGCCCATCCGCCTCGAGCCTCCCGAGGTCCCGGCGGAGCGTTGCCTGGGAGGCTTCAAGCCGGCGGTCGAGCTCGCTGAAGGATATGAAGTCGCGATCTCGAAGAAGATCCAGAATGGCTTGTTCGCGCTCAGCCGCGTGCATCGAGTGTCTCGTAGTGGTCTCGACATCCGTTTTCTGCGGTTGGATGTCGATACGCCGAGCCATTTCTACTCGCTGTCTTTCGCGCAGTATCCGGACTGGAACAACTATCATCCGCGCGGCCGCGATATGCAGGCCTATCTCGTCGGCGTCGCCGAGCGGTTCGACCTGCGGCAGCACATACGCTTCGGCACGCGCGTGAAGGGGATGCGCTGGGATGGCGCGCGCAAGCTATGGGCGGTCACCATCGCCGATGCCGAGGGGGAGCGTACGGTCGAGGCGAACGCCATCATCAACGGCCATGGTCCGGCCAATCGCTGGAAGCTTCCCGACATCCCCGGCATCGAAAGTTTCCGCGGGCCGGCGATGCACACCGCGGACTGGGATCCGACGATCGACCTGAAGGGCAAGCGCGTCGTGGTGATCGGCACAGGCGCCAGCGGCGCCCAGGTCGTTGCGTCGCTGGCGGGGGAGGTCGCGCATCTGACGGTCTTCCAGCGCTCCAAGCACTGGGTGATGAAGAACCCGGAATACGTGAACGATGTGACCGAGGCCGTGAAATGGGCGCTCCGGCACATCCCCCAATACATGCCGTGGTTCCGTTTCCGCTCCTTCTGGTTCGCCTCCGACGGCCTCTACAAGTGGGTCAAGATGGACCCGGCCTGGGCGGGCAACGACCTGGCCATCTCACAGGCCAACGAGGATGCGCGGCAATACGCGCTGGCCGGCATGGCGGGCGGTCTGGGCCCCCCGGCCGGCCGTGTGGGAGAAAACACCCCGGGTTTTCCGATCTTCAACCAAAGCC
>CAZNNJ010000506.1:0-4793 GCA_964574305.1 uncultured Rhodospirillales bacterium
TTCAGAAACTTGCTCATTCGTCTCCTCGTCTGGTCTGCCTCTTGCGCTAACGGGTATAACCCTCGAACCCCTCATTTCCATCAGCCTGCCTACATCTTCATGCCCGGCATGTGAATCATTGGCTTCGCGGGCTTCATCGGCTGGACCGGGATGGTCACCGTAATGGTGCCGGCATTGGCGAAGCGGAGCCTCAGCGGAAAGCTGTCGCCGACCTTCAGCGGCTGCTTCAGGCCGGTCAGCATGATGTGCAGGCCGCCAGGTTCGAAGGTGGCGTTGCCGCCCGCCTTGATCGGCAGGTCGGCGACGGACTCCATATTGGAGACGCCGTCCTTCGTCACCGTGCGATGCATCTCCACCTTGTCTGCGATGGGCGACGACAGGCCTGTCAGGTCATCATCGGCGGCGGCGTGGTTGATCACGATCATGTAGACCACGCCGGCGCCGCCCGGCGCGGTCGGTCGCGCCCTCGGATCGGCAATGCGGATCGGAATCTCCTGCGCGAAGGCAGGGGCGGCAAAGGCCAGCAGGAACGAGAGCGCGAGCAGGAACCTCATCTTGGGCAACTCCGGTTTGACGATCAGAAACTATAGCTGACGGCGAGCTTGAACAGGGCCGGGGAAATCAGCTGGTTGCCGTTGACATGCTGATAGACCGGCAGGGCGACATTGGCATTGACGCGGACCTTGTCGAAATTGACCCGCACACCGGGCGAGATCAGCAGCCGGTCATAGCCGCTTCCGTCTGGATTATGCTGCGGCCCGCTGTCCTGCCAGCGATATGACGCGATGAACTGCAGGATCGGGGCGATCTTGAAGGTGTCGAAATCCCAGTTCTCATAGGACACACCGACCGTCGCATTGATCTCGCTGCCGGGGCGATAGCCGTCCTGGGTCACGATCGGGAAATCGCCTTGGGCGTTGGCGAACCAGGCCCAGGCATAATCGTCGGTCAGGTTGCCCATCTTGTAGGCGCCGAGCAGCAGGTCGGTGCTGCCGGTGCCGATCGCCGTGTCGCGGTCGAAGCCGGGATAGGAATAGTCGCCGGTCGGCAGCTTGACGCCGACCGTGATGCCGGCCGACAGGTCATCGCTGAGGCCGGCATAGGTGGCGCGGATGCGCACATCGCCGAAATCGCCGTGATTGAACTGGACGATGTCGCCGGATTCCCCGTCGGCGGTCTTGAAATAACGGGTCCAGTACGGGACCTCGACCGTGACGCCCCACTCGGGGGTGAGCATGTACTGGCCGCCGATGTTGTAGAAGCTGGTGCGGATGCGCTTGTCGGCATTGTCCTCGCTGGGCGCGGAATGCTCGCCGGCCCAGTTCTTGTTCTGGTTCAGGAAATCGTACTCGAAAAAGATCGAGCCCTTGCCGTCACCCGCCATCGTCGGGCTGGACGAGACGTCGAACACGCCGCAGCCGCAGGCGCAGGCGAGCGCCGCATTGGGCGCCAGAATCAGGGAAACGGACGCCATGGCCGCGCGGCCATGGGAAAAGAAATCAGGCATGAAAGTCCTCATTGAGCGGAATGACCGCCGCGCGCCACGGACGGCGCACGGCACGGGTCAGCAATGTATGGGGCTCAGATGAAGACGGGTGGTGCGCGGGGTTGCTGTTGCCGCAGATTGGGTCTGAGCGGCGGCAGGATCAGCGCCGCCTCGACCGGGACGACGATGCCGTAATCGCGAGCGACCGCAACGGCTGGCGCCGCGGGCGGCGTGAAGCTGCTTACCGCATGAACCGCGAGACAGATCGCGCAGCATTGCTGATGGTCGGCCGGGGTCTGGCCCCGATCGTCCGGCGTGGTGTCGCCGGGCGCATGGCAGAGATTCTGGGCGATATCGAACCCGGCGATGGTATCGCCGCTCGTCGCCGCCCGCGCCATGCTGCCGGCGGGGTGCATCATCGGCAGCAGCGCCTGCAGCAGGATGGCGAACACCGCCAGCCAGGCGGCCGGCCGCAATGCTCTATGTCCGTGGCGCGCGATCATGGCTGCAAATCAATATCATTTGCGTTGCTCGCGCCAGCGGATTCGTGTGCGAGCTTATGCCGCTTGGTGCTCTCATTCCATTTTTTAATCCGTCATTCCCGCGAACCCGAGGCCACCTGAGACATGACAAGTGGCGCCGGTGCGGCGTGAGCGTTGTCGTTTGCGAAGTCTAGGATAGCCGGAAGCTCGCCGTGAAGGGAGGCGTGGAGTTGCCCGCGCTTCTCGCCCGGCGTCAGCACGATCCTGGCGATGATGGAACGGAGCGCGGCGGCGGCTTCGTGGCGGATTTCGGGATGATCCAGCGTCTCGACCAGCCGCTCGACCTTGCGCCGGTAGGCGTCAGCCATGTTGGGATGGATGGCGGGGACCGGCTGAGGCGCCTGGGCAAGGCGGGCGGTGATCTCCGCCTTCTGGCGCTCAAGCTCGGTCATGCGCGCCTTCATGGCGGGCTGGTATAGACCGTCCTCGATGGCCGCGATCATCCCGGCAATGCCTTTCTCGACCTTCGCCAGCGCCGCCGTGTCGGTCTCGGCCTGAACCAGCCGTTCCCGGTTCAGTTCGTTGATGTGGGCGGCGTAAGCTTCCACCGCCGCGCGGACGTTCTCCGGCGACACCAGCTTTTCCTTGAGCCCGGCGAGGGCGCGCTCCTCCAGCCGGTCGCGGCGGATTGTGCGGCTGTTGGTGCAGATCGCACGGCGATGATGGTTCAGACAGCCGTAGCGGTTCGGCATGATGGTCCCGAACTTGCCGCCGCAGACGCCGCACACGATTAGGCCTGTCAGGAGATGCGAAGGCCGCCGGAGGCGATTGAGACCGCAAGGCGTGCCCCCGGCCAGGGTCCATTGCGCGGTGAGCGCTTGCTGCTGGCGGCGGACGGCGGCCCATAGATCGTCGCCGACGATCCGCAGGGCGGCAACCTCCACCCTGATCCACTCGGACTCGGGGTTCAGCCGCTCCACCGTCTTGCCGGTACGCGGGTCCCTGACATGGTGCTTATGGTTCCAGACGCGCACCCCGACATACAGCTCGTTGTTGACGATGCCGATTCCGCGCTTGGGATTGCCCCGGATGCTGGTATCGCTCCACGCCCGGCCGGAAGGCCCGACAATGCCGTCGGCATTGAGGTCGCGGGCGATGGCCCTGGCGCTCTTGCCCGCGGCGTATTCGCGGAAGATGCGGTTGACCACCAGCGCCTGGGCCTCGTCGATGACACGTTCCCCGCGTACCAGCTCGCCTTCCGAAGTGAGGCGGCGAACCATCCGATAGCCATAGCCGACCGCACCGGCCGAGAAACCTTTCTCGATCCGCCCGCGCTGGCCGCGATGGGTCTTCTTGGCGAGGTCCTTCAGGAACAGGGCGTTCATGGTGCCCTTGAGGCCTACATGCAGTTCGGAAACCTCGCCTTCGGACAGAGTGACCAGCGGCACGCGAGCGAATTGCAGATGCTTGAACAGGGTTGCCACATCGGCCTGATCGCGGGACACCCGGTCCAGCGCCTCGGCTAGCACCAGGTCGAACCGGCCCGCCTCGGCGTCCTGCAGCAAGGACCGAACGCCGGGCCGCAGGATCAGGGTGGACCCGGTGATGGCGGCGTCCTCGTAGGCGCCGATGACATGCCAGCCTTCGCGCTCGGCGCGCTCACGGCAGACCCGGAACTGATCCTCGATTGACGCGACGGACTGCTGGTCGGAGGAATAGCGGGCGTAGAGCGCGACACGGGTCATGCGAGAATCTCTCTTTCAGTCATGGTGCCAATCTGGCGGGCGATTATCGTTGGCCGGAGAGGCGTGTTTGAACTGCTCCTGTGCCATCTGGCGCCCGATGAGCCTGGCGATACGCAGCACCGCCTCGTCTATTCGGACCGCCTTCTCCCCATCGCCGTTATCGTTCGCGGCCGGCATTACGCCGCCCGTGCGATCCTCATCCCGAATCATCGCCGTCCCCCACCGGAGAGAATCCCCGAGATTCAGAAGTGGCATTGCGAGGTTCAGGATCAACGGGATAAATCTTGTCTGATCAGTGGCTTAGAGATACCAAGGCGTACTACAGACGGTATAAAGTACCCTAGAACGCGTTTGAGGCTACGAACGGCACCCGAAAAAATTCATGCCCTCTCGCTTCGGGCAACTCCCGAAATCGCCTTTGCATAGCACATCAGCACCGCAGTGCATCGAGCGCACGCCGGAGGCGTTTTACGTCAGCGATCGTCGAGCGCAGCTGAGGCAGCGGAAAATCAGGATCATCGGAAAAGGCCGAACAAAGCTGGATCAACAGCGCGAGCTTGATCTCGACACCGACCAGAGTTGCGGCTCTTGTCCGGAAGACTGCCCGGACAGCTTCCTCCTCCTTGCGCCAAGCCTCAAGTTCCTGTCGATTGGCTTCGTCAAATCCGAGCGCTTCCGCCGCGGCATCCCATCGCGCCCGCCGGACGGCAAACTCGGCATGCAGCTCGGCACCGACTTCCCGCGAACAGTCGCCCGCTGCCACGGCTTGGTCGATGTCCGAGTGAGATTGAGCGCAAATGTTCTGAGTACCGTCGGACAAGGGAATGAAGATTTGAGGAAAGCCAACCGCATGCACGAGTCGGCTTTCGATTTCCTGCCAATGCTGGCAAAGCTCCGAAGCATAGGCATGCAATCGCTGCCACTCGCGCCAGAGCGGCACGACCGGGTCGGCGAGTTCATGTGAGCGCGGGAATGATCTCGTCACTGACATTGCTGTGATGGCAGCGCTTGCGATCAGCTTCCGGCGACTGACGGAAGATAGACTCGTGCTATCCTTGGGTTCGGTCATGTCTCCAAGCT
>CAZNNJ010000507.1:0-4785 GCA_964574305.1 uncultured Rhodospirillales bacterium
GAGACCAGCCCGACGATCTTGACCAGCGGCGTCATCGCCCGGTCGCCGATCCGCCGGCAGGACGCGTAGATCAGGAGATTGACCGCGATCCAGAAGAAGAAAAACGCGCCCAGCGTGCCGACCACCGCGATGTGGAACAGGTCGAACATCACGGTGAAGGCCATCAGCACCCGCCGGTGCAGCAGGGCGAGCGGCGCGAGAATCTGCACGCCCAGCACGAAGGCGTTGAGGGCGACCCCGGCGGTGACGACGGCGTCCCAGCTGAACTGGACCAGCGACGGCCAGGCGGCGAGCAGGTTGTCGCCGCGCTCCAGCCCGATCAGGATCGAGGTCTGGGTCGGGTTGCGCAGCAGCCAGAACAGCGGCTCGCTGCCGCCGGCCTGGATCTTGGTCCAGCCCGAGATGAAATAATTGCCCAGATGGGCGCCGACCGCCCAGATGAAGACCAGCATCGCCGCGCTGGTCTTCAGTTCGGCGATATCGACCCAGGCCGGCAGCAGGTTGCGGCCGCGCCGGCCGGTCAGGAAAACGGTGAACAGCGCGCCGATGGCGGCGAACTCGCCGACATCCAGCATGCTGAGATAGTCAGTCTCGGAAATCTCAACCCCGCTGACCCGGTTCAGCTGGTGGCGGAAGGCGACATAGTGGAACAGCAGCGGCAAGGTGAAGCTCGGCCGCCACATCGCGGCCAGGCCGCCGGCGATGGCAATCGCCGTACCCAGGCCGAAGAAGGCGCCGTTGGCCCCCGTCAGCATCGGCGCCGGGCCATAGAGCAGGGTCGACCCGTCGAAGGCGACCTGGACCAGCACGACGCCGGCGATGCCGCGCATCAGCGGGCGCAGGACAGGCGAAATCTCGGCATAGCGGACAGTGTGAAACCAGGCCGCTATGGCGGTGGCGGCGATGTCCAGCGCCAGGCAGTTTACCGGCGTGCTGGCGGCGATGGCGAGCAGGCTGAAGCGCAGCGCGGCATAGAGGGCCAGCGCGCCGGCCAGAACCAGCACCGGCATGGCCCCGCTCATCAGCCGCGGCGCGGGCGTCGCCGAGGGCAGCGCGGAAATTCCGGCGGTCACCGCGCCCTCGCGGTGGAGGCCGGCCGATGTATTTGCGAATTCACCGTTCGATAGCGAAACACTTGGTGACTATCCACGTCCTTGAATTGCCGGGCGGGTCGAAAATACATGACATGAGGCGAATATACGCCTCACATCCCCTGCGTTATTTTATAGAATTTGCCGCGCACCTTATTCGCGAGATAGCCGGAAATGGCTCCGTGCGCATGATCATATAAGATCAATTCTCTTGCACGTCGTGTGATAATACTGTGACGCTACGGTTCTTCTGCTGTTCGGCGTTGCAATCGACTGCGTCGTGGCCCAGTTGGTTTATCAATTGCGCAATTCAAAACCGAGAGTTCCGCGTGAAGCCAATGGGATCGTCCTCATCGGAAGTTTCGGGCCTGTCGCTTGCGCCGCCAGGGACCGGCTTCGGCCTGTCCCGGCTGCGCGGTGCGATGGCGCGGCGCCCCTTTCTCAAGAATGTCTCGATCATGCTGTCCGGTTCCGTGGCCGGGCAGGCAGTCTCGATCCTGCTGTCGCCGGCGTTGACCCGGCTGTATTCGCCGCAGCAATTCGGGGTGCTCAGCGTCTATACCGCGCTGCTCACCATCCTCGTGGTCGTCGCCTCATTGCGTTACGAACTCACCATCCCGATGGCGAAAAGCGACGAGGATGCGGTCAATCTGGTGGCGTTGTGCTGCTGCGTCCTCATCGCCACGACCGCGGCGATCGGCATCGCCGCCTTCACCTTCCCCGAGGACTGGCTGAAGGTGCTGTGGCCGACGCCGATCAAGTCGAGCTATATCGCCTGGTATCGCGGCCTGTTCATCCTCGGCTTCCTCTGCCTCGGCGGCTATTATATCGCGCTCTATCTCGGCACCCGCGAAGGGGCGTTCAAAGCGATCGCGCGGACCCGGCTCTATCAGGGCATCGTCGGCCCGACCTCGCAGATCGGCCTCGCGCTCGCGGGCGCCGGCGCGCCCGGCCTGCTGATGGGTTCGATCGCCGGGCAGTCGGCCGGCACGATTGGCCTGTTCCAGCGTCTGTTCCGGTCGCGCAGCGTAACCGGCATGGTCTCATGGCGGCGCATGTGGGCGCTGGCTAAGCGCTATCGCCGCTTCCCTCTGATCGCGAGTTGGGCCGCGCTGATCGACTCCGCCGGCGGCAGCCAACTGCTCTATCTGCTGGTGACCGCCACCTATTCGGCCCGCATCGCCGGCTTCATCTTCCTGGCCGAGCGCGTGGTCGCCCGGCCGCTGTCGCTGGTCGGCACCTCGATCCTCCAGGTCTTCATGGGGGAGGCGGGCAAGACCGCGGCCGCCGATCCGGCGAAGCTCAAGACCCGGTTCTATCAGGTGGTCAGCCGCCAGTTCCTGCTCGCCGCCGCCTGGATCGCCGTCGCCAACCTGGCCGCGGCCCTGGTCTTCCCCAAGGTCTTCGGGGCCGAGTGGGGCGATGCCGTGATCTTCCTCCAGGCGATGAGCGTCGGCTATCTCGCCCAGGCGATCGTACTGCCGGTGTTCCACACGCTCCAGCTTCTGGAGAAACAGACCCTCGCCGCCGGCTGGCAGCTCGGGCGGCTGCTGCTGGTCGCGGCCACGTTCACGACAGCCTCCCAGCTCGATCTCAGCGCGCCGGTAACCATCTTCTGCTACAGCGCCGTCCAGGCGACCGCCTGCGTCGTCCTGTTGCTGCTGATGGCGCGGTCGATCGAGAAACTGCAACAGGTGACGCCATGACCCTCCACCGCTTCCTTCTGCCGGGCCTCCTCTGCCTGGCCGCCGTTCAGGCGCAGGCCGCGCCCTTCTGCGTCGAGCTGACCGGCTTTCCGCTGCAGTGCCTCTATGTCGATCCGGCCCAGTGTCAGCACGAGGCCGACCGGCAGGGCGGCATCTGCGCCGCCAACCCGGCCGAATTCACCACCCCGGTCGGCGGTTCGGCTTTCTGCACGGTCGAATCCGGCAACGTCCCCAACTGCGCCTATGCCGACCGCCGCACCTGCTCGGACGAGAGCCGCCGCAAGAACGGCACCTGTATCGCCGCCACGCCGAAACAGCCGCCCAAGGCGACCGATCCTTACGATGTGAAGCGGCCTTACTGAGTCGGGCCCTATTGAGTGGCGGCGGCAGCGGGGCCGGCGGTGAGCGCCGGCACGAAGCGGCCGGGGCCGCGCTCGGGGAAGTCCTTGGCCTCGACGGCACCGCCGTCATGGGTGAGATAGACCCGGTACTGGTTGCCCGGCTTCAGCACCTCCTCAGCGAAGGCCGCCGACAGGTAGGATCCGCTGTTGCGAAAGGCGGGCGGCGGCGCACCTTGCGGGTCGCGCACCATATAGACCAGTCCGCCGAAAATATCGGTGCGGGCGCCGTCCTGATTGTCGACGACGGTCGAAACCCCCTCGGTCTTCAGCCCCAATATGCTGAGCGGGCTGCCCCGGTTGAGGATCCTCGTGCCGGCGCCCTCGGTATCGAACTGCAGCGCGTCGACCGGCTTCGGCCCGGCGATCTCGATCCGGCCGCAGCAGACATTCTCGAGATGGACCCGCCCGCCATCCTTGCCGCGGTCGAGCAGCACGACGCCGGCCGAAACGATGTCGCGCAGCACGACGTCGCGCCCACCCGAAACCTCGACCGCCAGCTGCGATCCCTGGTTGGTGTTGTCGAAGGCGAGATTTTCGATCGATAGCGATTCGCCCGCCGCCGCGACCCGCAGCATGCCGGCGGTGCGGCTGAAGCCCGGCTTGCGGCTCTGCGCCACCCTGACGGTCGAGTTCATGCCGACGATCCGCCGCACGGTCGGCGGAATTTCGATGGCGTCGTCGATCAGATAGGTGCCGTGCGGCAGATAGACCACGGCCTCGCCCGAGGCGAAGGCGCGGCGCAGCCCGTCCGTCACGGCCTGCGGCGAATCCGGCGCCGCCCCGTAATGCGTGGCGCTGGCCCAGCGTGCGGGCGGCAGCTCGGGTGGCGGCGCGATGTCGAACGGCCTGGGCGTCCAGGCCGCCGCCGCGACCGGTTCCCCGCCCTTGTCGGGCGCGCGCAGGTCGCGGCCGACAATCATTCCGGCGTTGCCGGAAATCGCGGAGCCCACCTTGCCGCCGTCCACCGCGATGAAGCCTTTTGCGCCTTCGTTCACGATGGCGGGCGCGGAGCCGGCGATGTCGAGGTCGCGGATCGAGAGCGCGTTCTGATCGTTGCGGATGGCCGCGCCGCGCTGGTCGCCGAGGCGGATATGGTCGAAGGTCAGGCCATATTCAGTCTGCGCCGTCGCGATCCCGGTGTCGAATCCCTGGATGCTCAGATTGCGGATCAGGGCCGGGCCCGGCCATTTGCGGGTCATCGACAGGCCGACCGCGCCGCTGTCGGCCGGCGCGCTCAGGCTGACATTGCGGATCGCGCCCAGATTGTTGGCCAGGTAATCGATGCCGATGGCGCCTTGATTGCCTTGGCCGACCTCGATCGTCAGGTCTTCGGCGAAATTCATATAGGCGTCGTTGCCTTCGCCGAGCCCAGGATAGTCCTTGCCGCCGCTGGTCGGCGTGCCGTCGATCTGCTTGGAGGTGGTGAACACCACCGCGCGGGGCTTGCGCGGATCGCCGAAGCCCGGCGCGTGGTCGATGAGGCGGATAATTGTATGCGCCCGCGATTGCCCGACCAGGAACAGGCCGGAGGCATAGCGCCCGTCGGCCAAGCGCTTCCGCCGCGTGTCGGGCCCCCGAAAGGGTCCC
>CAZNNJ010000508.1:0-4784 GCA_964574305.1 uncultured Rhodospirillales bacterium
CTTCCTGCATCCACATTTTGGGGATCATGTACATCGATTCGTCGACCTGCGGCGTGACGACGTCGAGCGACGTGCCGAAGGCCCCGGCCTCCTGCTGGGTCGCGCCCTTGCCGACGCCGAAATGCAGCCGCCCGCGCGACAGGATGTCCAAGGTGGCGACGCGCTCAGCCACCTTGATCGGATGGTTCATGTTGAACGGCAGGCAGATCACGCCGTGGCCGACATGGATCCGCCTGGTTGCGCCGGCGACGAAGGCGAGGAAGCTCTCGGGGGCCGACAGGTGGGCATACTGGGTCAGGCAGTGATGCTCAACCGACCAGATGCAGTCGAACCCCATCTCCTCCGCCAGCAGGCACTGGTCGACGATGTCGTGAAAGACCTGCTGCTCGTTCTGGCGCGAGGTGTCGACCATCTGCGCTTCATAGATGATGGAAAATTTCATAGCCGCCTTCCCCAGCTCGTTTGCCCGATCATGCTGCCGTGGGCGGGCGGATGTTAAGCACGAAAAAAGATTTCAGGCAAAATGTTTATTGCCGTCTTTGCGGACAAACCTGTCCCGTTTTCCTTCAAACGAAGATCGGTTCATGCAAGCCGGCATGCGAGGTTTGCGGCTAAATATCCGTCATGCTGTCGACTTCGGAATATCCTGCCGCTCGCGAGACCGGCTTCCCGCATAGTCGGGAGTCTGGCCTGGCCTTCGGTCGGGCTCACCAGGTCCAGACGGTGGGCCAAGTGTCGGACCAGATCGCGCATGACTTCAACAACCTGATCCAGGTGGTGAAGAGCGCGCTCCATATCGTCGAGCGGCGCGAGCGCGGGGCGAATTCCGACCTGTCCTTTGTCACGAAGCAGGCGCTGCAATCGGCAGACAAGGCGGCGACGATTGCCCATCGCCTGCTGTCGCTGTCGCAGCCGCCGCTTTCCAACCCGCAGCCGATGTTCTTCTGCGTCGCCCTGCTCGCGATGGCCGACCTGCTGCGCTCCGTCCTTGGGCCGGATATCGAGCTGGAACTGGTGCTGTCGGACGCGCTGCCGCCAGTCAGCTGCGATATCCGCCAGTTCGAGAATGCACTGGTCAATCTGGCGACGAATGCCAGGGCGGCGATGCCGAGCGGCGGCAGGCTACGCATCGAGGCCTATGCCGCCGAGCTGGCGCTCGAACATGACGGGCTTGAGCGCGGGCACTACAACGCGCTCTCGGTCACTGACACGGGCCGCGGCATGGCGCCGGAGGTCGCGCGTCGCGCCTTTGATCTGTACTATTCCGCCGATCCCACGCGTAAGGCCGACGGGTTGGGCCTGGCCGCGGTCAAGGCCTTCGCCGACCGGCACGAGGGTCATGTCCAGATCGCCAGCACGCTGGGCTGCGGCACCTCGGTCCGGCTTTATCTGCCGGCCCACATCTAAAATCCCATCCACGCGCGGGGAGGCTTGGCCCCCCGGCTTCTATGCTATAAAAGCCTCATCCCTTAAAGCGGGCGTGGCGGAATGGTAGACGCGGCAGACTTAGGATCTGTTGAGGAGACTCGTGGGGGTTCAAGTCCCTTCGCCCGCACCATGCCCGTAGTGATTGTCATCGCTTGAACGAACGTCGTTAACTGAGAGCCGAGCCGTAGCATTATGAACGTGACCGAGACCGCCCATGAGGGCTTGAGCCGCACCTGGCGCGTCGTCGTCCCCGCGACCGAGATCGGCGCCAATGTCGATCGCCGGCTGGCCGAGATCAGCAAGACGATCAAGCTTCCGGGCTTCCGCCCGGGCAAGGTGCCGATGTCGCTGCTCAAGAAGCGCTACGGCTCGTCCGTGATGGGCGAGGTGCTGGAGAAGACCGTGCAGGACAGCTCCTCAAAGCTGCTGCAGGAGAAGGACGTTCGCCCGGCGCTTGAGCCGAAGATCGAGGTCGTGTCGTTCGAGGAAGGCGCCGACCTGGAATACACCATGGCGGTCGAGGCGCTGCCGGATATCGAGCCGGCGGATATCAGCGACGTGAAGCTGGAGCGCGTGGTCGCGGCCGTCGAGGACAAGGCGGTCGACGAGGCGATCGAGCGGATCGCCAGCAACAATAAAAGCTTCGAGCCGGTGAAGAAGAAGCGCGCCGCCAAGAACGGCGACCAGCTGGTGATCGATTTCGCCGGCAAGGTCGACGGTGAGGCCCGTCCCGGCATGGATGGCCAGGATTACCCGCTCGAGCTCGGCACCGGTTCCTTCATCCCGGGCTTCGAGGAGCAGTTGGTCGGGATCAAGCCGGAAGAGACCAAGACGATCACCGTGACCTTCCCCGAGCAGTACCATGCCGCCGAGCTGGCCGGGAAAGTGGCCGAGTTCGAGGTCACCGCCAAGGAGCTGCGCGCCCCGGCCAAGACCGAGATCGACGACGAGTTCGCCAAGAAGCTGGGTCTCACCGACCTGGAGGCGCTGAGGAAGATCGCCCGCGACCAGATCGAGGGCGAGTATGGCCGCCTGACCCGGCTCAAGCTGAAGCGGTCGCTGATGGACGCGCTGGCCGAACGCCATGATTTCCCGGTGCCGCAGGGCATGGTCGATCTCGAATTCGAGGCGATCTGGAAGCAGGTTCAGCCCGAGCTGACCGAGGAAGAGAAGGCCAAGCCCGAGGATGAGGTGAAGGCCGAATATCGCACCATCGCCGAGCGCCGGGTCCGCCTCGGCCTGCTGCTCAGCGAGATCGGCAGGCGCAATTCGGTCCAGGTGACCCAGGAAGAGCTCAATCGCGGCCTGATCGCCGAGGCGCGGCGCTATCCGGGGCAGGAGCGGGAGGTGCTGGAAGCCTACCGCAACAATCCGCGCGCGCTCGATGCCTTGCGCGCGCCCATCTATGAGGACAAGGTTGTCGACCATATATTGGGTACGGTCACCTTGACCGACCGCTCCGTGACGCCGGAAGAGCTCGCCCGCGAGGACGAGGAAACGGTGGCGGGCTGAAACCGCTAGGAAGAGTAAGCCATGGCTTTCGATGATCTGCAGATGAACACGATGGTGCCGATGGTGGTCGAACAGACCAGCCGCGGCGAGCGTGCCTACGATATCTTCTCCCGTCTGCTGAAGGAGCGGATCATCTTCCTGGTCGGCGGCGTCAACGATGCCGTTGCCAGCCTGGTCTGCGCCCAGCTGCTGTTCCTGGAGTCCGAGAATCCGAACAAGGACATCCATTTCTATATCAATTCGCCGGGCGGCATCGTGACCTCCGGCCTCGCGATCTATGACACGATGCAGTACATCCGGCCGGACATCTCGACCGTCTGCATCGGCCAGGCTGCGTCGATGGGCTCGCTGCTGCTGGCGGCCGGTGCCAAGGGCAAGCGCTTTGCCCTGCCCAATGCCCGGATCATGGTGCACCAGCCCTCGGGCGGCGCCGAAGGCCAGGCTGCGGATATCGAAATCCATGCGCGCGAGATTCTGCGCATGCGCCATCGCCTGAATGAGATCTACGTCACCCATACCGGCCAGACGCTGGAGGCGGTCGAGGCTGCTCTGGAGCGCGACAAGTTCCTCGATCCGTTCGAGGCCAAGAAATTCGGGATCGTCGACGAGGTTGTCGAGAACCGGCCGCGACCGCTTGAAGCGGTCGCCTAACGTTAAAGGGGGGCCGCTTGAAGCGGTCGCCTAACGTTAAAGGGGGGCCGCTTGAAGCCGTGGCGTGATACGGACTGAAATCCTTCGCGATTTCTGTGATATAAGGCCCGGCATGGCGACCATGCCGGGCCTTTGTTTTTGCCGGCGCAACACGGGACCTTTGCCAACGCACCGATGAAAGACCTGTTCCGCCCGCCGCTGCGCAACCTGACGCTGACCATCATCTTCATGATGGTGGTCTTCATCGTCGCGACGGCCAGCTATATGGCGGCAGGCTGGAGCTTCGACGACGCGCTCTACATGGTGGTGCTGACAATCTACACGGTCGGCTACGAGGAAGTTCACCCGATCGTCACGCCTGAATTGCGCGAAATCACCATGGCCACCATCGTGATCGGCTGCACCGGCATGATCTTCCTGACCAGCTCGCTGGTCCAGTTCATCACCATCAATCAGCTGCAACTCGTCTTCGGGACCAAGAGGATGCAAAGCCAGGTCGACAAGCTTTCCGATCACATCATCGTCTGCGGCTTCGGCCGCATCGGCCAGATGCTCGCCCACGAGCTGAAGGCCGGTTCGGCTCGCTTCGTGATCCTGGAGCGCAGTGAAAACCGCGCCGAGGAGGCACGGAAAATGGGCTATCTGACGGTCCAGGCCGACGCGACCGACGAGGGCGGCTTGAAGCTCGCCGGCATCGATCGCGCCCGCGCTTTGGCGACGGTCCTTCCGGACGATGCCGCCAACGTCTTCATCACCCTCTCGGCCCGCAGCCTCAACCGCACGATCGAGATCATCGCCCGCGGCGAGGTGCCGACGACCGAGGGCAAGCTGCGCCATGCCGGCGCGGACAAGGTTGTGCTGCCGACCCATATCGGCGCCGAACGCATCGCCGAGATGATCCTGTACCCGGAGGCAGAGCGGCCGGACCGTAGCGCGGACAAGGAAGCCAACTTCGAGCATATGCTCGGCACGTTCGGATTGCAGATGGAGATGGTTGTCGCGGGGGACGAAGGCGGTCTGGCGGGTAAGACCGTCGCCGAGATCGAGCGCCGGTCGAACGGCGGCTTTTTTATCGTCCAACTCAAGCACCGCAACGGCAAGACTACGACGCGGCCGTCCGCCGAGACGCCGATCGAGGTCGGTGACGGGATCGGTGTGGGCGGCCGGGAAGGGCTTGTTGCCGGCCGACGATC
>CAZNNJ010000509.1:0-4782 GCA_964574305.1 uncultured Rhodospirillales bacterium
ACAAACCGCTGGAAATCGAGGTGGCGGCATGACCCGAAAGTTTGTCGAGGGAAGCGAGGCGATCGTCGAGGCGGCGATCCTGGCCGGCTGCCGTTTCTTCGCCGGCTATCCGATGACGCCCTTCACCGAGGTGCTGGACAATATGGCGGCCAAGCTGCCGGCGGCGGGCGGCGTCTGCATCAATGCCGAGAGCGAGCTCGAGGCCATCGGCATGACCTGGGGGGCGCTGGCGACCGGGGCCAGGGCCGCGACCGGTTCGGTCGGGCAGGGCCTGTCGCTGATGCAGGAATCCTTCTCCGAGATCACCCGGGCCGAGCTGCCGCTGGTCGTCTTCAACATGGCGCGCGGCCAGTCCGACTATTACCAGTCGACCCGCGGCGGCGGGCACGGCGACTACTTCCATATCGTGCTGTGCCCGATCGACATCCATGAGGCGGTCGAGCATGTGCAGCTCGCCTTCCACCTGGCCGACCTGTGGCGCAACCCGGTGCAGATCTATGGCGACTATCTGCTCGCCCATACCGCCGAGGCGGTTGAGCTCGAGCGCATCGCCTATGACGGCCTGCCGGAAAAGGACTGGGCGCTGTCGGGCGACCTCAACGGCACCGGCCGGTCGCGCAACATCAACTCGATCGGCATGTCGAAGGGCGCCAAGGGCATCCAGCCGGAGCAGTTCTGGAAGCGGCTGCAGGCGAAGTTCGAATCGATCAAGCTGAAGGAACCGCGCCACGAGGCGGAGTTCCTGGAGGATGCCGACTATGTCGTCACCGCCTTCGGCACCACCGCCAAGTTCGTCCGCCATGTGGTGCGGGAGATGCGGGCCGAGGGCCGGCGCATCGGCTATATCCGCCCGGTCACGCTGTGGCCGTTTCCGTCGGCCGCCTATGCCGGTTGCGCGGGCCGAACGCGCGAGATCGGCGTGTTCGAGCTCAATGGCGGGCAGATGATCGACGACGTCCGCCTGTCGGTGCTGGGCGCCGCGCCGGTCGTGGCGCTGGGCGGCATCTCGTCCGACGAGTCCGGCTTCGGCATCGGGCCGCTGCTCAACACCGCGACCATCCGAACCATCCTGGAAGAGGCCTATGTTCGGGCCACGGGAGGACAGACATGACCTTGATCGAAACTGACCGTCCTCCCCAGGTCCCGGCCAAGGAGTGGCGGACGCGCAAGCCGTCTCTGCTGATCGACGGCGACCACGATCTCTGCCCCGGCTGCGGCGAGCCGATCGCGCTGCGCAGCCTTCTGGAGGTGATCGAGGAGATCGGTTGGGCTGACCGGGCGCTCGCCGCGGTCGGGATCGGCTGCTACACGGCGCTGACCGGGCTGCTCGACGTCGACATGGTTCAGGCGCTGCACGGCCGCGCGCCCTCGCTCGCCACCGGCATCAAGCGCATGCGGCCCGACCGGCTGGTCTTCACCCTGCAGGGCGACGGCGACATGGTGAATGAGGGCCTGCAGGAGGTGCTGCACTCCGCCGCGCGAGGTGAGGCGATCACCTGCGTGCTGCTCAACAATGGAGTCTTCGGCGAAACAGGCGGTCATATGACGGCGACGACGGTGCTGGGCCAGCGGACCAAGAACACGCTGTCCGGGCGCGACGCCAAATATCACGGTCACCCGATCTCGATGACCGACCTCCTGACCCCCCTGGGCGGCGTCGCCTATGTCGCGCGCGGCACGGTGACGACGGCGCGCGACGTCGAGAAGACCCGGCGTTATCTGCGCCGTGCGCTCGAGACCCAGATCGCCGGCGCGGGTTTTTCATTTGTAGAAATATTGACGATGTGCCCAACCGGCTGGTTCATCCCTGTTACGGAAGGGCCCGGCTATCTCAACGAAACGATCGCGCCGGTCTTCCGCACTGGGGAATTCAAGGTGGAGGGATTGGTGCAATGACGAGCATAGCCGAACGGTCGGTGCAGCGTACCCTGGCGCCGCGCCACGCGACCTATACCGACGAGGTGCGCCGTCTGATCGCCGCCTGCCTGACCGTGTCGGAACAGACGGGCAATTTCGATCCCCGGGTCAGCGACATCCTGGCCGAGGCCGGCCTTTCCAACCAGGCGTTCTACCGGCACTTCCAGTCCAAGGAGGAGTTGCTGCTGGCGGTGCTGGACCAGGGCGGCCGGCAGCTCGACGAATATTTGCGCAAGCGCATGGCGGCGCAGGAGAACCCGCTCGACAAGATCCGCGCCTGGGTCCGCGGCTTCACCGCCCAGGCGATCCGCCCAAAGGCTGCCGCCGCGACCCGGCCCTTCATGTTCCCCTCCGCCCGCCTCTATGAGCGCTTTCCCGAGGAAATCCCCGCGGTCGAGTGGCTGTTCCTCGATTCGCTGGCGGGGGCGCTCAACGATGCGAAGGCGGCCAAGCTGGTGCGGGCCGACCTCGATCCCGCAACCGACGGTCTCTTCATGTACGACCTGGTCAAGAACTGGCTCGAGCGGCAATTGCGCCAGGAGCCGCTGCCGCCGGAGGCCGAGATCGCCAAGCGCGCCGAGAAGCTGGAAGCCTTCATCATAAGGGCGATCGGCGTCAGCTGAGGGGGAGAAGATGGCAGAGCGCAACATGGTCGCGACCAAGCTGCTGATGGAGAACGATAAGGTCAGGATCTGGGAGATGCGGCTCAAGCCAGGTGAGCGCGGCGAGCTGCACAGGCACCATTTCGACCATATCCTGGTGCAGATTTCCGGCGACCGCATGGCAGTCGAGCCGCACCCGACGACCAAGAGCATCTACAAGGATTACACCGAGGGCGACGTGGTCCCGGGCAAGGTCTTCTTCACCGAAAAGGGCGGCGTCGAGACCGCCTACAATGTCGGCAACGAGCCGTTCTACGAGATCGTGATCGAGCTCAAGGAATAAGGCCTCGCGGCCGGCAACGATAAACAGGGGGAGAGCGATGGCGCCGATCGAGGTCATGATCGCCTATCCGATGAGCTGGGAAACGCGGCCGATGGCGGAGGTGGAGCGCGACGCCGCCCTGTTCCGGGCGCTGGACAGCCGGATCAATGTCGTCTTCCAGGAATATGTCGAGCCGCAGAGCCTGCGCACGCTGCGCGGCCAGCCGCCCTATGACGAGGCGCGGAGCCAGGCGCCGGCGCTGACCGATGCGCAGAAGGCGGCCTTCGCCAGGGCCGAGATCGTGCTGTCGCTCGACATTCCGTTCGATACCGACCGGTTGGCGCCAAACCTCAAATGGGTCCAGGCCTGCGGCGCCGGGGTCGGGCAGCTGCAATCGGCCGGGCTGGAGAAGATCGGCGCGACCTTGACCACTGCCGCCGGCGTCGCCTCCGCGCCCATCGCCGAGTTCGTGCTGGCCCGCATCCTCGCCCATTGGAAGCTCTTTCCGGCGCTGGATAGCCTGCAGCGGGAGCAAAACTGGAAGCCGACCTACGGCCGCAACCTGGCCGGCAGCACGCTGGGCATCGTCGGCTTCGGCGCCATCGGCGCGGCGGTGGCGACGCGGGCCAAGGCGCTCGGCATGCGGGTGTTGGCGAACCGGCGTTCGCCCGGCGCCAGCCATCCTGCAGTCGAACAGTTCTATCCGCCCTCGGCCCTCCATGCGCTGCTCGCCGAATGCGACGCGGTAGTGCTGGCCGCGCCGGAGAGTCCGGAGACCCACGGCATGTTCAACCGCGACACCTTCGCCGCGATGAAGCCGGGCGCCTATTTCTGCAATGTCGCGCGCGGCCCCCTGGTCGACGAGGCGGCGCTGATCGCGGCGCTCACCTCCGGCCAGCTTTCAGGCGCCTCGATCGACGTCGCCATGACCGAGCATTTGCCCCAGGACCATCCGCTCTGGACCGCGCCCAACCTCGCCATCTCCCCGCACTGCGCGGCCTCGGTCGAGAAGTATTTCCAGAATGTCTGGGCGCTGTTCCGGGACAATATGGAGCGTTACCTCAGGGGCGAGACGCTGGTGAATGTGGTTAGTTCGGGTTTCACAGGATAGGGCGCGATGCTGACCGTCGATTCCATCGTCCGCCGTAACGCGCTGCATTACGGTGAGCGAGCCGCCGCGATCATGGATGGGCGGGTCATGACCTTCACCGACCTCGACCGCGCCTCCAACCGGATGGCGGCGATGCTGCGCGACCGCGGCATCGGGCACCGTGACCGGGTGGTCACCTGGTCGGACAATAGTCTCGACCTGGTCATCCTGTTCCTGGGCCTGGCCAAGCTCGGCGCCGTCTTCGCCCCGGTCAATCCGCGCTTCAAGCCGGCCGAGGCCGAGGCGATCATCCGGCTGGCCGATCCGAAGCTGATCGTCGCCGACGCCGACCGGATGGAGGGCGCCAGGGCGCTGGCCGCCGAGCTCGCCGTCCAGTGCGTTGCGATCGATTGCCCGGGCAACCCGGCCGACATCGCCGTCCTGTCCGCCGCCGCGCCCGACGCGGATATCGACGAGCCGGCCAAGACCGAGGACGATTGCCAGTTCCTGCTCTTCACCTCGGGCAGCACCGGCCAGTCGAAGGGGGTGGTGCTGTCCCACCGCACCAATTTCCTGCGCTCCTTCCAGGGCCTCTATATCGACGAGCCGCTGCGCAAGGTCTGCATGTTCCCGCTGTTTCATGTCGGCTCGTTCCTGCTGGCGATGATTGCCTGGCAGACGGGGGGCGAGGTGACCTTCGTGCGCAGCCCGACGGCCAAGGCCCTGCTCGACGCGGTCGTGGCGCGCAAGGCCAATCACCTTTACTGCATCCCCGCGGTCTGGAGCCGTATCCTGGCGGAGGACCTGTCTGGGTGGGATGGAATGCCTCGGCAAACAGTGTGCCGAGGATG
>CAZNNJ010000510.1:0-4780 GCA_964574305.1 uncultured Rhodospirillales bacterium
GCGACACGGGCGTCGGGATCGCCGAGGCCGACCTGGAGCGGGTCACCCTGCCCTTTTTCCAGGTCGAAAACACCCTCTCGCGCAAATTCGCCGGCAGCGGCCTCGGCCTCGCCATCGCCCGCGAGCTGGTCAACTTGCACAAGGGCCGGCTGGAGATCGAAAGCGCCGAAGGCAAGGGCACAACAGTACGGGTGCTGCTGCCGCGGTGATTTCCCGATTTGTAGGTCAGGTCCGCGGAAAGCCGCGCTTCATCAAATCGAACGGATGGGCCCAACCGGGCAGCGCGGCGATGCGCTTGGTCCAGGCGTTGATGTTGGGGAAGGCGGCGCGGTCGATGCCGGTCGGCTCGTCGAAATAGAGATAGCCGACCATCGAGATATCGGCCAAGGTCGGCCGGTCGGCGGCGATGAAATCGCGGCCGTTCAGATGCTTCTCGACCGTGTTGAAGGCGCCGACCGCCCGGCCGCGCAGGAATTCGGTGACCGGCGTCTCGCCGCTTTTGTTGAGCCCGTACATGAAGCGCAGCGTGGCGAAATAGCTGGTGAATTTGTGATTGTCGAACAGGATCCAGCGCCAGATCTCCCGCGCCTCCGTGTCGTTCGCCGGTCCGAACTTGCCGGTCTTTTCCGCCAGATAGTGCAGAATCACGCCGCTCTGGGTAATCAGCTTCCCTTCATGCTCGAGCACCGGGATTTCGCCGAGCTCGTTGACCTCGGTCAGATAGTGGTCCGACCGGTGCTCGCCGTGGAAGAAATCGACAAAGGTCGATTCCCAGTCCAGACGGCAGAGATTGAGCATAAGGGCCGCCTTATAAGCATTGCCGGACTCACCCATTCCGTAAAGACGATACTCCGCCACGGCTTTTCTCCAAGATATATTTAGACTATATTATATCTATTTTCGCGATAACTTTGCCAATACATCGTCCAGTTGGTCCATCGTCTTATAGGCGATGGAAAGCGTGCCACTCGACCCGTGCGCGTCGATCGAGACTTTGAGGCCCAACCGTTCGGTCATGTCGCGTTCCAGCGCCAGCAGGTCGGCGTGCTTGGGCTTGGCTGCAGGCGGTGCGGGCGCCGGTTTGGCGGCGGGCTTGCGTGCGTCCTTAGCGTGGTTCGCGATCTTCTCGGTCTCGCGCACCGACAGGTTGCGGCCGGTAACCTGCCGAGCCAGCACCTCGGGATCGGGCGCGGTCAGCAGGGCGCGGGCATGGCCGGCCGACAATTCGCCCGACTGCATCATCGCCTTGACCCCGTCCGGCAGGGCCAGCAGGCGCAGCATGTTGGCGACATGGCTGCGGCTCTTGCCGACCAGCTCCCCGAGCTCGGAATGGGAATGACCGAACTCGTCGATCAGCCGCTTATAGCCCTCGGCCTCTTCCAGCGCCGACAGGTCCTGCCGCTGCAGATTTTCGACCAGGGCGATCTCGAGCGCCTGGGTGTCGGAGAGGGTCTGGACGATGACCGGCACGTCGTGGAGGGACGCACGCTGGGCTGCACGCCAGCGGCGCTCGCCGGCGATGATCTCATAGGCATCCGATTCGCCCGGGAGCGGCCGGACCAGAATCGGCTGGAGCAGCCCGTGCTGGCGGATCGAGGCCGCCAGCTCGTCCAGCAGCGTCTCGTCGAAATGGCGGCGTGGCTGGAAGCGGCCGGGGCGCAGGAACGCAACCGGTAAAGTCGATCCACCGGCGGTCGCCGGGGCCTGGGTCGCGGCCGGCGCCTCGGGTGTCGAGACGCGATAGGACGCTTCGGCTTCGCCGAACAGATGCGACAGGCCGCGCCCTAACCCCTTCTTTCTGACCGGATTTTCAGACATTGCCGCGTTTCCCCTCAAACCGCGTCAGGAACTCCGCGGCCAGCTGAATATAGGCCTGGGCACCCACGCAGCGATGATCGTAGATCAGCACGGGCAATCCGTAGGAGGGCGCTTCGGAGACTCGGACATTGCGCGGAATGATAGTCTCGAACACCGTGTGTGCGAAGTGCCCGCGCACATCCTGCGCCACCTGCTCCGACAGCGAATTGCGGCGGTCGTACATGGTGAGGATGATGCCCACCAGTTCGAGACGGTTGTTGAAGGCCTTCTTCACCCGCTCCACCGTCTGGACCAGATAGGACAGGCCTTCCAGCGCATAGAACTCGGTCTGCAGCGGAACGATCAGCGCGTCCGCCGCGACCAGCGCGTTCAAGGTCAGCAGGTTCAGCGAGGGCGGGCAGTCGATGAGGACATAGTCGAAGCCGCTGACGATGTTCTCCAGCGCCCCCGCCAGGCGATGCTCGCGCCGCGCGGCATTGACCAGCTCGATCTCGGCGCCCGCCAGGTCGACGGTCGAGGGAATGATCGACAGGCGCGGGATGGAGGTGGCGACGATCGCGTCGCCGGCCGGAACAGCGCCCATCAGCACGTCATAGGTGCCGTTCTCGCGCTGCGCCCGCTCGATGCCGAGGCCGGTCGAGGCATTGCCCTGCGGGTCGAGATCGATAACCAGCGCGGTCTTGCCCATCGCGGCCAGCGCCGTGCCGAGATTGATCGCGGTGGTGGTTTTGCCGACCCCACCCTTCTGGTTTACCAGGGCAAAGGTCCGGAATGTGCTCATGAGCGGGCCTCGGTTACTTGGGAAAGCCGGAAGATCGTCGATTCCGGATCGGTCACGCTGGGGAAGCGTTCGGTCTTCATATGCCACTTGCGCGCGGCGACCGCCATCTCTTCTTCGGCCCGCCGGCCCTTGGGAAACAGGCAGACACTATTTTGCCCCAGGAATCGCTTGCCGAAGCCTAAAAGCTGGTCCAGCGGCTTCAGCGCCCGTGCGGTCACCGTGCCGGCAACGAACGGCTTCACCGCGTCGGACTTCATGCCGTGCACCGTAACGGGCAGACCGAGGGCCTCCACGACAGCGCGCAGGAAGGCGACTTTCTGCATATTGTGCTCGACCAGATGCACATGCGGCAGACCGAGGATCGCCAGCACAAGCCCCGGAAAGCCGGCGCCGGTGCCGATATCGACCAACGGCCGCTCAGGCTGCGGGATCAGGGGCAAAAGTTGAGCGGAATCGAGGAAATGGCGGGTCCAGACAATATCCTCGGTCGTTCCCGAAATCAGGCTAAGTGTCTGATTTCGTTGGAGGAGAAGATTCTCATAGCGCGCTAGGCGCGTCTCTGTTTCACGTGAAACAGGAAACGCCGCCAGGAATTCCGCGCGCGGATCAGCCGGCAAGGGCGACCTGGGTTTCGGCGGGAACACGGCGCTTCACATGGCGCAGCAGCGCTGCCAACGCCGCCGGGGTGACGCCGGGAATTCGGGATGCCGCGCCGAGGGTGGCCGGCCGCGCCTTGGTTAGCGCCGAGCGGATTTCGGTCGAAAGGCTGCCGACCGCAGCGTAATCGAGCTCCGCCGGCAGCAGTAGAGCATCGTCGCGGCGCAGCGCGCGGATATCGGCCTCCTGCCGGTCGAGATAACCGGCATAGCGGGCGTCGATCTCGATCTGCTCCGCAACCACAGGCGAGAAGCCAGCCAGCTCCGGCCAGATGCTCGCCAAACGCGGCAAGTCGATACCGGGCAGCCGAAGGAGGTCCGCCACGGACCGGCGGACGCCGTCGGCGTTGACATGGATTCCCATCCGGCCGAGTTCGGGCGGCGTCGCGTTCAGACTGGCGACCAAAGCCCGCGCGGCGCCGAGATCGGCCATCTTGGCGGTGAACGCCTTCTCCCGTGCCTCTCCGACAACGCCGATGTCGATGCCGAGCCCGGTCAGCCGCTGATCGGCATTGTCGGCGCGCAGGGTCAGCCGGTATTCGGCGCGCGAGGTGAACATGCGGTACGGCTCGGGCGCGCCGCGCGTCACCAGGTCGTCCACCATCACGCCGATATAGCTGTCGCCGCGGCTGAGGCTGATGCCATCCGCTCCGCCCGCCCGCCGCGCGGCATTGAGGCCGGCCAAGAGGCCTTGCGCCCCCGCCTCCTCATAGCCGGTCGTGCCGTTGATCTGCCCGGCCAGAAACAGGTTCTTGACCCGCCTGGTCTCCAGGGTGGGGCGCAGCTCGCGCGGATCGACGAAATCGTACTCGATGGCATAGCCGGGCCGGAACATCTCGGCCTTCTCCAGGCCGGGAATGGTCTTGAGCAGCGCGCGCTGCACCTCTTCGGGCAGCGAGGTCGAAATCCCGTTCGGATAGACGGTCGGATCGTCGAGCCCTTCCGGCTCCAGAAAGATCTGATGCCGGTCCTTGTCGGCGAAGCGCACCACCTTGTCTTCGATCGACGGGCAATAGCGCGGGCCGCTGGAGGAAATCTGCCCCGAATACATCGGCGCGCGATGCAGGTTCTCCCGGATCAGCGCGTGGCCGGCCTGGCTTGTATAGGTGATGTGGCAGGGAATCTGCGGCGTGGTGATCCGCTCGGTCATTGTCGAGAACGGTTCTGGCGGATCGTCGCCCGGCTGGATCTCAAGCACCGACCAGTCGATGGTGCGCCCGTCCAGCCGCGGCGGAGTTCCGGTCTTGAGGCGTCCCAAGGCAAAACCGCAGGCGGCCAGCCGGTCCGATAGCCCCAGCGCCGGCGCCTCGCCGGCGCGGCCGGCCGGGATCTTGGTCTCGCCGATATGGATGAGACCGTTGAGGAAGGTGCCGGTCGTCAGGACCACGGCACCAGCACGAAGGCGGCGCCCGTCGCCCAACACCACGCCGGCAACCGCGCCGTCGCCCGCCATGATCAGATCGACCACGCCCCCGGTGACGATCTCGAGCCCCGCCTGTTCGGTCAGCAAATCCTGCACCGCCTG
>CAZNNJ010000511.1:0-4774 GCA_964574305.1 uncultured Rhodospirillales bacterium
ATAGTTGTTCTTGTGCTTGGTCTGGGTCAGCGAGATCGATTCCACGCCGCCGGCGACGGCGATATTGAGGTCGCCCGCGATGATGCCCTTGGCCGCGGTCGCCACCGCCATCAGACCCGAGGAGCAGGCGCGGTCGATCGCCATGCCGGGCACTGTGTTCGGCAGGCCGCCGACATAGCCGCACAGGCGGCCGATATTGTAGGCCTGGGTGCCCTGCTGGGCGACGGCGCCCATGATGCAGTCATCGACATCGGCCGAATTGATGCCGGCGCGTTCGACGGCATGCTTGATCGCGTGGCCGCCCAGGACGGGGGCCTCGGTGTCGTTGAAGGCACCGCGGAAGGATTTGCCCAGCGCGGTACGGGCAGTGGAGACGATGACGGCTTCGGTCATGATGGGTCCTTTTAGAACTTGGCGTCGCGCTTCTCGGCAAATGCCTTGCGCGCCTCGACGGAGTCAGGGCTGAGATAGGCCTGCAGAGTGAAGCCCTGCTCCCAGCGGTAATCGTCCTCGAGATCGCGGTCGGCCGAAACACCGGTCAGCGACTCCTTGGTCAGCTTCAGCAGATATGGGGATTTCTCGGCGATCTTGCCGGCGATCTGCATCGCGGTCTCGACCAGCTGCTCGCGCGGCACGACCCGCTCGATGCCGCCATATTTGTAGGCCTCGGGCGCGCCGATCATCTCGCCGGTGAAGGCGAGATAACGCAGCTTCTGCACCGGGAACAGGCGGCGCAGATGCGAGCCGCCGCCCATGGCGCCGCGATCGATCTCAGGCAGGCCGAACTTGGCGTCTTCCGACGCGATCAGAATGTCGGCCGCGCCAGAGATGCCGATGCCGCCGCCCAGCACGAAGCCGTGGACGGCCGCGATCACCGGCTTCGGGTTGCGATGCACCGCCTTGAAGGTGGCGTAGTTGCCGGCATTCAGCTCGACGATCCGCTCCGGATGCGCGGCCAGTTCCTTGATGTCGACGCCGGCGCAGAAGCCGCGCCCCTCGGCGCGGATCAGGATGACGGAGGTGTCCGGCTCCTTGCCGAGCGCCTCGACCCCGTCGGCCAGCGCCTGCCAGCCGGCGCTGTCCAGCGCGTTGACCGGCGGATGCTCGATCACCAGCTCGGCGATCTTGCCGTGGGTATGGACGTTATAGGGAAGGCTCATCGTGTTCGTCCTATTGCGCCGGGCGGATGCCGGGCGGGTTGTCCTTCAGGATGCCCGCGCGGATGTTGTGCGGGTCCAGATGGCGGATGATGGCGAGTTGCTCCTCGGTCGGGCCGGGCGTGTCGCCCAGATTGTCGACCCTGAGCAACGGGAAGCCGGTCGCCGCCTGCACTTCCTCGAAGGTCACGCCGGGATGCAGCGATGTCACGCGGACCGCGTGCTCGGGCCCGCCGAAATCCATCACGCACAGATTGGTGACCATGATCCGCAGGTCGACGAAGTCCTGCTTCGTGCCGGGCGCGCGCCGCGCCGGGTTGTAGCCGACGCCGCCCACCATATCGACCTCGCCCTCCACGAACATGCGCGCGCTGTGGCTGACGACGAAATAGGAATTGATATGGTTGATGCTGTTGCCCGGCAGGCCGCGCACGCCCAGCTGCTGGAGCTTCGGCTTGTGGAAGTCGGGGCCGATCATCGACAGGTTGGACTGGCCCCACCGGTCGATCTGCACCGGACCGATCATCGCATGGCGCTTGCCGCGCCAGACGCAGTCGAACACGCGGGAGAAGTTCAGCGAGCCGGAGAATTTCGGCACATAATCGCCGCGCGGGCCCAGCGGGATGGGGTCCTCGACCAGATAGGCCTCGCTGTCCGTCATCAGCAGCTCGGGCGAGTGGGTCATCTTGGCCAGGCTGGCGCCGATACGCGGGATCGGGGTGATGCCGGAAGCCAGCACCTCGCCGTTGCCGCGCCATGCCTCGGAGGTGGCGACGGCCATCAGTTCGGCCAGGGAAAATTCTTTCGCTTGCGTCATGATGTCGATCCTCAGAACACGGGGGGCTTCAGGCGCGACACGCGCTCGGCGCCGCCGACTTTTTCCAGATAGGCCGCTTCGCCGCCGGCAATGAACTCGGACACGTAGCCAGCCCAGCCATTCTCCTCGCCGGCCGAGGCAGCGTACTTCTTGAAATGGTCCATGTCCCATCCGTACCGCGCCGGGTAGGAGCTGGGATGTGCCCCGTACGGCGCATGAATGACGCCGGTCACGAGATAGCGCTCGAACAGGTTGTTCTTCGCGCCCTCGGGATGGGAATGGTCGAGCCGGTCATAGACCTCTTCGCAGCTGACAAAGGTCTTTTCCGCCGCGCGGGCGAAGACATCGTCGAAATAGGTATCCGGACCCTCGGTCTGGGTATTACCGAGCTTGTCGCCGCGATCGGCATGAACGAGCGCCACATCGAGGTTCAGCGCCGGCATCGCCAGGAAGACCTCGCCATCGGCATAGGGTGAGGTGACGGTCTTGAAATCGGGATTGTACTTCATGACGTCGGTGCCCAAACCGACACGGGTCGGCAGGAACGGCAGGCGCTGCCCGGCGGCTCTGAGGCCGATCAGGAGATTGCCTTCGTCCACCTCGCAAACCTCGATCTCGCCGGCCTGGCGGGATTTGCGGAAATAGGGCTCGACCGGGATCGCATCCAGCGACACGAAGCCATAGACCGCCTTCTTCACCTTGCCGGCGGCGCACAGCATGCCGATATCGGCGCCGCCATAGGCGACGATGGTGAGGTCCTTCAGGTCGGAGCGGACGATCTCGCGGATCAGTGCCATGGGCTTGCGCCTGGGGCCCCAGCCGCCGACGCCGATCGTCATTCCGCTCTTCAACTGTGCGACCATGTCGGCCGCGGTCATGAACTTATTCATTTTCCACCTGGTTCGTGGCTGGTCGAAAGTTACTTGCTGTAGAAGCCCTTGCCCTCGAGGGCGAGCTTCTCCAGCAGCGGCGCCGGGGTGAAGAATTCAGCCCCGACCAGTTCCTTGTATTTCAGCAGTGCGTCATAGACGGTCTTGAGGCCGATCGTATCGGCATAGAACATCGGGCCGCCGAGATAGGTCGGGAAGCCGAAGCCGGTCAGCCAGACGATGTCGATATCGTGCGGCCGGGCGGCGATGCCCTCCTCCAGGATCTTCGCGCCCTCGTTGATCATCGCAAAGATCAGCCGTTCGCGGATTTCCTCGTCGGTCACGGCGCGGCGGGTGATGCCGCGATCGGCCGAGTGCTTGACGATCAGCGCCTCGACCTCGGGGTCCGGCGTCGCCTTCCGCTTGTCGTCATAGATGTAATAGCCCTTGCCGGTCTTCTGGCCGAGGCGGCCCAGCGCAAACAGCTGGTCGACGATGTTGGCCTGATGCTCGCGCTCCGACAGTCTGTCCCAGCGCGCCTTGCGGGCGGCATGCTGGATGTCGATGCCCGCCAGGTCGGCGACCTGGTACGGCCCCATGGCGAAGCCGAAATCGTAGAGCACCTTGTCGATCTGCCAGGGGGTTGCCCCCTCCTCCAGCAGGAACATGCCTTCGCGTGAACGCTTGGCCAGCATGCGGTTGCCGATGAAGCCGTCGCAGACGCCGGACAGGACCGACACCTTCTTGATCGTCTTACCGAACTTCATGATCGTCGCGATCACGTCCGGCGCGGTCTTGGCGCCGCGCACATTTTCCAGCAGCCGCATCACGTTGGCCGGGTTGAAGAAATGCATGCCGGCGACATCGCCCGGGCGGCCACTGGCCTCGGCCAGGGTGTTGATGTCGAGATAGGAGGCGTTGGAGGCCAGGATCGCACCCGGCTTGGTCACCTTGCCCAGGGTGGCGAAGACCTGCTTCTTCACAGCCATATCCTCGAACACCGCCTCGATCACCAGATCGACATCCTTGAGGTCAGCATAATCGGTGGTCGGGGTGATCAGGGCCATGCGGGCATCGAGCGCCTCCTGGGTCATCGTGCCCTTGGCGACGCTGCCGCCATAGATCTTGCGCATCGTGCCCAGCGACTTCTCCAGCGTCGACTCCTTGAGACTGACCAGGACGACCGGCAGGCCGGCATTAATGCAGCACATGGCGATGCCGGTGCCCATGGCGCCCGGGCCGGCGACGCCGACTTCCTTGATCTCGCGGACCGGCGTGTTCTCGGGCAGGCCCGGAACCTTGGCGACCTCACGCTCGGCGAAGAAGGCGTGGCGCTGAGCCTTGGACTGGTCGCCTGTCATAAGCTCGCGGCACAGCGCATATTCGCGCTTGGAGCCTTCTTCGATCGGGTATTCGGTCGACAGCTTCACCGCATCGACGCAGGCCTGGGGCGCGAGGAAGCCACGCTGTTTCTTGGCAAGGGCGGCCTTGGTCTCATCGAAGATCGCAGGGTTCTCGACCTTGGCGGTCAGTTCGCCGACGCGGCGGATCGGCTCGTCCAGCAGCTTCTCGGTGAAGGCGATGGCGCCGGCGAGCAGGTCGCCTTCGACGATCTCATCGACCAGGCCGATCGCCTTGGCCTTGGCGGCCGGAATATCGTTGCCCTCGGTGATCATGGCGAGCGCCGCTTCCACGCCGATCAGGCGCGGCAGGCGCTGGGTGCCGCCGGCGCCCGGCAGGATGCCGAGCTTGACTTCCGGCAGGCCGAGGCGGGCAGAAGGGACCGCAATGCGGAAATGGCAGGCGAGCGCAACCTCGAGCCCTCCCCCCAGCGCGGTGCCGTGAATGGCGGCGACGAACGGCTTGGTCGAGGCCTCCAGGTCGTTCACCAGCTCGTTGAGCAGCGGCGGCTCCAGCGGGCGGCCGAACTC
>CAZNNJ010000512.1:0-4130 GCA_964574305.1 uncultured Rhodospirillales bacterium
GACTTCGGCGCCGGCGGAACCGCGTGGATGACCGGGTCAAGCCCGGTCATGACGAGTTGTGATGCTGGATATGAGGTCCCTACCGCCGCGCCGCAAACACCAGTCCCACAACCGGCACTCCACCCTCCTGCCTCAACACCGCTTCCGAAAGCTCGACAAGCCGCAGCCCCGCCGCATCCAGGGCCGCCCGCACATGGTCCTCGCCATGCCGGTAGCGGCGTTTCTCGCTCAACGCCTGCCCGCCCTCTTCCCGCTTCTCGACCGTGCCGGCGAATAACCCACCGGGCGTTAGCCGCGCGGCAACCCCGCGGAAGATCGGGCCGAGATCGCCTAGATAGTTCAACATGTCGACGGCGGCGATGACGTCCCAAGCCTTGCCGGCGCCGGCCAGATACGCTGCCGCGTCCCGCACCGCCAGCCCGGCATAGATGCCGCGGGCCTCAGCCCTGGCGACCATCCCCGGCGACAGGTCGACGCCGTCCAGCATCCGCGCGAACGGCCTCAGCGCCGCGCCCGACAGGCCGGTGCCGCAGCCGAGATCGAGAATATCGGCGCCGCCTTCAACGATGCCGAGGCGCGCCAGCAGCGCCGCGACAAGCGCCGGCGCCCTGTATTTCAGCGTGCCGATGAGGTCAGCGTCGAAGCGGTCGGCATATTGGTCGAACAGGGTGCGGACATAGACCGGGGTCAGCCCCTCCGCATCGGCCAGCGACGCCAGGCCGGCAGCCGCCGCCGTGCTGTCCGGATCGATCGACAGAGCCCGCGTGAACCACGAGCGCGCGCGTTCGACATCGCCCAGCACGCCCCACAGCCGGCCGAGCGCAAGCAGAAACGCCTCCCGATAGGGCTCGACCCTGAGCGCCCGCTGGTAAAGATCGATCGCCCCCGGCAAATCCCCGGAATTTTCAAGCAGAATAGCGAGTTCCCACATGGCGCCGGTGTCTTGCGGCGACAGCAGGAGGCGTTCGCGCAAGTTTTCGGCGGTGTTTTTCTTTTCCGGTAGTTCGGAGAGATCGTTTTCCATTACAGTGAGGGAAACCTAATGAAGAGGACCTAGAATGTTGCGTGCAGGCTTGTCAGCTTTGGCATTATGCATCATGGCGCTCCAGTTGCCGCAGGCGGCGCTGGCAGATGACAAGGGGGCGGGCTGCCGCCTAGTGAAGGTGGCCGATTTAGCTGTCACCGTGACACCGCACAATGCAGTTCTTGTCGCCGGAAAAATTAAAGGCGAGGACGTCCAGTTTCAGATCGATACCGGCTCGAACATAACGATTTTCGACAATGCGGTCATTTCGCGTTTCGGCGTGCTGAATGCCGGCCAAGACTACAAGATGACCGGCATCGGCGGTCAATCGTACAACAATATCCGCACGAAAATCCCCGGCCTCATGCTCGGCGGCTACAATGCCGGCGACCTGTCCCTGCTCGTATCGTCGACGCATTTCCTCAGCGACGGGGTCTACGCGCTGCTGGGAGAGGACCTCCTGGAGATGTTCGACCTGGACATCGATCTGGCGAAGAGCACGATTGGGCTTTTCGAGCACAATTCATGCTCCTCAGAGCCGGTGTATTGGGCGAACGCCTTCAGCGAGGCCGATATCAGCGTGCGGGATCACCATATCTTCGTGACCCTGGAGCTCGACGGCAAGCCGTTCGAGGCGGTGTTCGATACGGGCGCATCGAGAAGCATGATTTCGACGACGGTCACCAAGCGGATGGGAATCGACGAGAATGCGCCCGGAATGACCAAGGCGGGTTACGCCACCGGGATCGATGCCCACAAGATCGATGTCCACAAATATCGTTTCTCGGAGCTTCATGTCGGCGACGAGGTGGTGAAGAATCCGGTTCTCAACGTCGCCAACCTTGCCCCGATCAAGAAGGATTACAACTCGGCAAATCGGCTTCAGGAGAGCAACGATAACAGTTTGCAAGCGCTGCTCGGCGCCGACTTCATCAAGCAGCATCACATCTATATCGCGACGCGCAGCCGAAAAATGTACTTCACGTATAATGGCGGCGGTATCTTCTCTCCGCCCAAGGACGAATCCGCGGCAACCGCCGCCAAGTAAGGCATTGAATGAACTATCGCCATGCGTATCACGCCGGTAATCATGGCGATGTCCTGAAACATGCGACGCTGACGGCGGCGGTCGGGCTGTTGCATGACAAGCCGGCGCCGCTGTTCCTGCTCGATACCCATGCCGGCATCGGCGCCTACGACCTGGCCGGCATCGAGGCCGGGAAGACCGGGGAGTGGCATGCTGGGATCGGCGCGGCGCTCGCGGCCGATATCCTAGCCATCCGGCCCTATCTCGATATCGTGTGCAGCCTGAATCCGGCCAGCGAGTTGCGGCACTATCCCGGCTCCCCTGCGATCATGGCGGCGCTGCTCAGGCCCGGCGACCGGCTGGTCCTGTCCGAGCTCCATCCCGAGGATGCCGAGGCGCTGCGCCGCTGGGCATATGGCAGGCCCGGCGTCGCCGTGCATCGGCGCGATGCCTATGAGGCGCTGAGAGCCTTCCTGCCCCCTAAGGAAAATCGCGGCCTGATCGTCGTAGACCCGCCATACGAAGCGGCGGACGAGTTCGAGCGCCTCGCCGAGGCGGTCGTCGCCGGCCATCGCCGCTGGCCGGGCGGGCGCTGGCTGATCTGGCATCCGGTCAAGGAACGCGCCCCGGTCTGGCGGCTGGAGGAGGCGCTGATCGCTGGCGGCATCGGCAAGATGCTGTCGGCCGAGCTGCTGGTCGGTGCCGTGGACGGCGCGTCGCTGGCCGGCAGCGGTCTGATCCTGGTCAACCCGCCCTTCGGGCTGGAGCCCTGGCTGGCCGAAACCCTGCCCCAGCTGCAGGCCGCCCTGGCGCCCCAGCATGGGAGCCATGCGCTGAGGTGGCTCGGCGCTGCATGATGGTGCTAGCATAGTTCCATCCATGAGCACCGAACCCGCAAAGCTCGACTACCCCTTCGCCGAGCCCCCTGCCCATGACAGCTATATCGAAGTCGCGCCCGGCGTGCGCTGGCTGCGCTTTCCCCTGCCCTTCGCGCTGAACCACATCAATCTCTACCTGCTGGACGATGGCGATGGCTGGGTGCTGGTCGATACCGGCATCAAGTCCGAGATCTCATACGACCTGTGGCGCAAACATTTCGAGACGACCCTGGAAGGCAGGCCGATCGTCCAAGTCATCGGCACCCATTTCCACCCCGATCATATCGGCTGCGCCGAATTTCTCGTCGAGCATTTCGACGCCGAGTTCCTGACCACCCGCCCCGAATGGCTGACGGCGACGATGCTGCAGTCCGAGACCTCACGCAACGCGGAGAAATTCTGGGGCGCCTATTACCGCTCGGTCGGGCTCGACCCCGAGACGCTGAAGGCGGTCGCCACGCGCGGCGAGAACTATTCGGAACGCGTCGGTCACATGCCCCGGCCCTTCACAAGGCTGATCGACGGCGACCGGATCAGGATCGGCGAGCGCACTTGGCACGTCATCGTCGGCACCGGCCATTCGCCCGAGCTGATCACGCTCTACTCAGCCGACGACCACCTGTTCATCTCATCCGACCAGGTGCTGCCCGGCATCAGCCCGAATATCAGCGTCCACGCGCCCGAACCGTTCAGCGACCCGTTGACCGAATTCCTCGACAGCTGCGCCAAGCTGACGGCGCTGGACCCGACGGCCTATGTGCTGCCGATGCATGGGCGGCCTTTCTACGGCCTGCATGAGCGGCTGGAGGAGCTGGTGCGCCACCATGCCGAGCGGCTGGCGCTGACGGTGGAGGCCTGCCGCACGCCGATCACGGTGGTGGAGTTGCTGCCGATCATGTTCAAGCGCAAGCTCGATTTCCAGCAGACGCAGTTCGCCATCGGCGAGGCGCTGGCGCACGTCAATCATCTCGTCGTCTTGGGCGACCTGCAAAGGATCGCCGAGCCGGGGCAGCCGTTGCGCTATCAGTCCTTAACGAACTGAAAGTCGTTCGTGTTTCAGTCCTTAACGAACTGAAAGTTCCGCGTGTCGGAGAGGGCGCCGATCGCGAAGGTCCGGAACGTTTTGGGTTCGTCGATCCGGAACATCTTGGCGTGAACCGCGCCCGAGGCATCGGTATGAAGCGCGGCAACCTCCCACACA
>CAZNNJ010000512.1:4140-4765 GCA_964574305.1 uncultured Rhodospirillales bacterium
CGTTGGGTGGTTTCGGCCTTGCGGAAGCCGTGCCCTTCGCCGGCAAAGACGTGGCACTCCGTGGCGACGCCCTTGTTTCGCAGGGCCTCGACCATCAGCTCGGCCTGGTTGGGTGGAACCACCTTGTCCTCCAGCCCCTGGAAGAAGATCACCGGGCAGCGCAACCGATCGGGAAAGTTCACCGGCGAGCGCGCCATGTACACGTCGCGGCCGGCCGGGTAGGGCGCGATGCCCGAAGGACGCGAACGGTTGTGTGTCGTGGATCCGGAACATCCTGGCGTGAACCGCGCCCGAGGCCTCGGTATGAAGGGCGGCAACCTCCCACGCACCGCCGGCCGGCCCGACTTTCCGGTAATGCTGCCCTTCAGCTATCTCACGTATTCTTCGTGACATTTCGAATGCTAATCACCTTTCGCCCCACAGTACCAGAACGACTGTAAAGCGATTAGACGTAAGCAATCGTAAATTCTCTGTTACGGGAGCGTTCCCATGCCCGATGATCGCAGCCTCGATTTCCGCAGCGACAATGTCGCCGGCGTCGCGCCCGAAGTGCTGACGGCGCTGGCTACCGCGGCGCGGGGTTCGGCCTCGTCCTATGGCGAGGACCCGAACCCGGAGCGGGTCC
>CAZNNJ010000513.1:0-4731 GCA_964574305.1 uncultured Rhodospirillales bacterium
AAGCTCGAGATATGATCGACTTTCTCTACAGCCTAGGCGGCGACGACCTGATGATCTTCTTCGCCTCCGCCACCGCGGTGATGGTGATGCTGGTCATCTGGGACACGCTGGTCGTCCGCGATCCGGTCGGCGCGCGCCTGCGCAACCTCGCGCGGGTCAGCGACGAGATGAAGTCCACCATCGGCGGCCGCACAAGGCAGAACCGGGCGCGCGGCGAGATCCGCAAGTCCGGCCTCACCTTCATGCGGCTTGCGGTCGAGAAATTGAAGCTGATGCGCGGCGAGCAGGCCGAGCGCACGGCCACGAAACTGTCGCGCGCCGGCTGGCGCTCCAGCGACGCGCTGACCGCCTATTTCTTCGCCAAGGCCTTCGTGCCGATCGTCTTTATCGGCGGCGCGGTCATGGTGCTGTGGTTCAAGAACCGGCTGGGCCTCAGCCCCAGCTTCGTCTGGACGCTCGTCGGCATCGGCTTCGTGCTCGGCCTGTTCGGCACCGACCTGCTGGTCAAGAACGCCGGCGACAACCGGATCAAGAAGCTGACCCGGGCGTTGCCCGACGCGCCGGCCCTATGGGTAATCGGCCCGGCGCTGGCATTGGGCCGGGAGGCGTCGATCAAGGGCGTCGGCGCCCGGATCGCCGTGGGGTCGCGGGAAATGTCGGACGAGCTGCTGCTGACCGCTATCGAGCTCAACTTCATGCCCGACCGCACCAAGGCGCTTCAGAACCTGGCGAAGCGGACCGACCTGCCCAAGCTGAGGGCACTCGTGAACAGCCTGGTCCAGTCCGAACGGTTCGGCACGCCTTTGGCCAACTCGCTGCGCGTGCTGTCGAACGAATTCCGCAACGAGCGGATGATGATCGCCGAAGACAAGGCGGCCAAGTTGCCGGCGATCATGACGGTGCCGATGATCATCTTCATCCTGCCGTCGCTGTTCATGGTCATCATCGGCCCGGTCGTGCTGCGCGTGCTCGACACGCTGTCGGCCAACGGCGTGACGAATTGATCGCTGAACCGTAGGATCAGCGTGATGTCCCCGGTTTGAGCAGCGCCTCGGTCCGTTCCTTCGGCGACATGCCGCGCAGCACCGCATAATAGGCCAGGTTGCTCCGGACCGACGGCTCGTCCAGGTCGGCGCGCGCCACTTGCGCCGCCTCGGTGGTGCGGCCGGCGAGGCCCAGCGCCAGGGCCAGGTTCTGGCGCGATTGCGGCGTCGCGTTCGGTCCGTTCGCGGTCCGGCGCAGCACGGTAATGGCGCCGTTGAAATTGCCCGAAAGCGCCATCGACAGGCCCAGATTGTTGTTGAGGCCGGCATCGTCCGGCGCCAGCGAGAGGCCGCGGGAATAATCGGCCTCGGCCTGCTGGTTCTGGCCCAGCAGGTTCTCGGCGACACCCAGGGTGCGATAGCCGCGCGGGTCCGGCGTGATCGACAGGGATTGGCGCAACGGGTCCAGCGCTGCCGCCGGCTGGCCCAGCTGGACCAGCGCCATGCCAAGCCCGGTCAGCGCCCCGGTATCCTTGGGGAAGCGCGAGGTCACCTTGCGGAACGTGTTCGCCGCCTCGCCCGGCGAGCCTGCCTGGAGCAGCGCCATGCCGAGCGAGACCTCGACCTTTGGCTGGTTGGGGTTCGTCTCCAGCGCCTTCCGGTACAGGGCGACGGCGGCAGCCGGGTTGCCCGCCGCGCTCTGGCTGCTGGCGATATCGGCCGCCACCTTGGCGGTGACATCCTTGTTAACAACAATCGGCTTGGTCTCGTGCTCCGGTATTTCCGGATGCTCGGTGGTGCAGGCGCCGAGCACAAGCAGGGGAAAGAGGAAGCCGACCCGTGGGCCGCAGCGATGCCGTTCCGGGCGAGGCGCAGTCATTTCCGGCGATGTCTTTGCATTGAAACTCCCCGGTGGCACAGATGACCGGCGGTTCGATTTGTGTCCGCGACAGGGGCAATCTGCATCTGCGACTCGGACGTTAACAACTCATAACGTCGTTTTTATTGGCTTTCATCGATACTGCGCACTCCAGAGGAGTCAGACGATGAAGCTTGCCCGGATTTTGAACGCCAGGTTGCGCATGGAACTGGCTCGGTTCGCCGTCGACCGGCGGGGCGCGATGGCGATGACGCTGGGCCTGCTGATGACCGGTTTCGCCGGCGCCGTCGCCTTGTCGGTCGACGTCGCCGACTGGTACGGCTCGCGCCGAGTCATGCAGGCGGCGGCCGATGCCGGGGCGATGGGCGGCGTGCTGGCGCTGAAGAACGGCAGCACCAACGATCAGGCGGTGACCGCCGCCACGACCGACGCGCAGCTGAATGCCGTCGGGCTGGGCGCGGGATCGACCGTCGCTGCCAGTGTCAGCGCCACGCAGACGGTGACGGTCACGGTATCGAAGAAAGCGACCTTGCTGTTCTCGGGCGTGCTGATGTCGACGGCGCCGACGATCTCCACGACGGCGACCGCCAGCCTGGTCCAGGTGAGCTCTTCGAGCACGCCTCCGATCTGCCTCCTGGTAACCAGCCCGTCGGCGGCCAACACTTTTCAGTTGAGCGGCTCGACCGAGCTTAATGCTTCCGGCTGCCGGATCGTGGTCAATTCGACCAGCGCCACGGCGGCCAGTGTCGGCGGCAACGCAGAAATCCTCAGCAAGTCGCTTTGCGGCCCGGGCGGAAATGTCGTCTGGGGCAGCGCAGCCGTGAACCCGGCTGAAACCAAATGCACCGCGGTGAGCGATCCCTATGTCAGCATGGCCACGCCGAGCGCCGCCAGCGCGTCGAACCCGTGCAACTTCACGAATTTCCAGACCAGCGGAAAAAACTATTTCAGTTATACGAACGCCAGCGGAAGCACGGTCTCGGACACGACCGGTTCCAATTCGGTCACCTCCTACTTCTACTACGATACGCCCGGCGACAGCTCAAGCGTCCTCAATCTGACGCCCGGCGTCTATTGCGGCGGCATCCAGACAAACGGAACAACCAACATCCGATTCCAGCCGGGCATCTATGTCCTGCGCAATGGTGGGCTGACGACCAAGGGCAATACCACCGGCGTCGGCACCGGCGTCGTCTTCTACCTGACCGGGTCCGGCACCGCCGTCCAGCTCCAGAACGACTTCGTCGACCTGTCGGCCAAGACCACGCTCACGGTCTCGGCCCCGACCTCGGGCCCGTTGGCGGGATTCGCCATCTTTCAGGATGGCACGGCGGCCACCGGCACGCTGACCAACACACTCTCGGGCAACAGCGACATCAACTTCACCGGCCTGCTTTACTTCGGGCATCAGAACGTGACCGTGACAGGCGACTCGGAAAATCAACAGTCCGGTTTCACCTGCATGATCGCCTACACGGTCAACTATACGGGCAATGCGACCCAGTATCTGAACTCGAACTACGCGAGCACCACTGTGCCGGTTCGGTCCGAACTGCAGTTGAGCCAGACAGTCGCGCTGACCCAGTAGCAGGATGGAATAGATGATGCTGACGCAATTCATGCCTTTGCTCCGTCGCCTGGTGCTGGGCGATGCCGGCATTGCCGGCGTCGAGCTGGCGCTGGCGACGCCGATGCTGGCTCTGCTGATGGCCGGCGGCGTCGATTTCGGCCGCGCGATTTATGAGCAGCACCGCCTCTCGGCGGCGGCGCAGGCCGGCGTCCAGTATGCGACCGCCTCCACCAGCAACCTGACCGATTCGACCGGCATCATCGCCGCGGCGCGCGCCGATGCGTCGGATACGACCAGCAGCCTCACCGTGAGTAACGGCCAGTGCACCTGCCCGACCGGAACCACCCTCTGCTCGACCAGCACGACCTGCACCGGCAGCACCGTCTCCGGCACCTATCAGAAGGTGACGGTGTCGGAATCCTATTCGACGATCATGAATTACGGTTTCGTGTCCAACCCCTTCACGATCACCGGCCAGTCCATGGTGCGGACCCAATGATCCGTCCGGGTGGGTGGCTTCGGCTGGGCGAGCGCGGCCATGTCGCGGTCGAATATGCGCTGAGCCTGCCGTTCCTGCTGGGCATCATCTACGGCATCGTCGAGGTCAGCCACTACGCCTATCTGCGCACGACGATGGCCAACACCGCGCACGATGCGGTGCGCTATGCCGCCGTGCACAGCTCGGCGGCGACGACCCCGGCGACCACCTCCGACGTCAAGACCTATGCCAACAACGAGTTGACCGGGCTCGGCCTCAACCCCGACGGCACCGGCGGGACGGCGGTGACCGTCACCTACACCCCCGACAACAGCCCAGGCAGCACGGTCAGGGTCAGCATTTCCTACCCCTTCGTCCCGTTCATGACCGGCTTCAACCAGATTCCCGGCAGCTCCTCCACCTTCACCAACCTGACCGGCCCGATCCTGGGTTCGGCCCAGCTGACGATCAGCCCCTGATGCGACCTTAGGCGGCTTGCCGCAGGGCTCGTTTCACCGTATGAGCCTGATCATGCTGGATCATCTGAAGTCGAACAATCGCGCCTGGTCGGAGGGGAAAACCGCCGCCGACGCCGGATTCTTCAAGCGGCTGGAGGGGCAGCAGGCACCGGAATATCTCTGGATCGGCTGCTCCGACAGCCGGGTGCCGGCGAACGAGATCGTCGGGCTGCATCCAGGCGAGCTGTTCGTCCACCGCAATGTCGCCAACCTGGCGCCGCCGCCGGACCCCAATTACCTGTCGGTGCTGCAATTCGCCGTCGATGTGATCAAGGGCAAGCATTTCACTCTCCTCGGCCGTT
>CAZNNJ010000514.1:0-4726 GCA_964574305.1 uncultured Rhodospirillales bacterium
CGGTGGACGAGCTGGTCAAGGCGATGGGCATGAGCGGCATCTCCAAGAGCCAGGTGAGCCGGTTGTGCGAAGAGATCGACGCGCGGGTGAAGACCTTCCTCGACCGGCCGATCGAAGGTGACTGGCCCTATCTATGGATCGACGCCACTTACGTGAAAGTGCGGCAGGCCGGCCGCATCGTCTCGGTCGCCGTCACGGTGGCGGTGGCCGTGAACACCGCCGGCCGACGCGAAGTGCTGGGCATGGCAATCGGCGCCTCGGAGGCCGAAACCTTCTGGATCGAGTTCTTGCGCAAGCTCAGGCGGCGCGGCCTGGCCGGCGTCAAGCTGGTCATCTACGACGCCCACGAAGGCATCAAGGCCGCGGTCAGCAAAGTGTTCAACGCCACCTGGCCTGGCAGCGCTGCCGCGTCCACTTCATGCGCAATGCCCTCGCCCACGCCGGCAATAGCGGCCGGCGCGTCGTCTCCGCCTTCATCGCCACCGCCTTCGCCCAGGACGACGCCGAGGCTGCCAAGGCCCAGTGGCGCCAGGTCGCCGATCAGGTTCGCCCCAAACTGCCCAAGCTCGCCGCCTTGCTGGATGACGCCGAGCAGGACGTGCTCGCCTTCATGACATTCCCCAAGGAACACCGCGCCAAGATACACAGCACCAACCCGATCGAACGGCTCAACGGCGAGATCAAGCGGCGCACCGAGGTCGTTGGTATCTTCCCCAACGAAGAGGCGATCACCCGCCTGATCGGCGCCATCCTGCTCGAACAAAACGATGAATGGGCCGTCCAACGTGGCCGATATATGACCCTGGAAACCATCGCCCAACTCGGCGATGATCACCCAATCAAGCTGCCAGCCGTGGCCGCTTGATACGCCCGGCCAGACCTGCCGGAGAACACAGTCAGCCAGCTGCTGTTACACCACGCGGCGGGACGCGATCGACGTCGAACAGAAGACAGAGCTCCGTGGTAGGACAGCAGGAAAATCGTGCTTAACGAAAAATGCTCGATTACAGAAACCACCGAGACCGACGATACAGCATCGGCCTTGTCTGTGAACTTGTCGCCTTTCCGGCTGAACCGCTCGATCCAGCCGAGAATGGTTTCCAAGGAACGATCTTGATCAAATTGGAACGATCAGCGTGTTATGTCCACGGTGCCCTGGCGAAGGCGGGAATCCAGCCAATACGCGCGGCAGCGCGGCAAAGACCCCTGGATTCCCGCCTTCGCGGGAATGACGGCTGAGAAGATAGCGGCCGACGGCGTCTTGCATGCATTCCGATTAGAGATTGACGGATGAATTAGTTTTCACCTAATCATCCCGGCGACGCAAGCATAAGGTGGGAGAAGGCGGAATGCCATTGGCGAAGCGGACGATCCGGTATGGCGGGGCGATGCTGGATCAAAAGGAGATCGACGCCGTCGTCGGCGTGATGCAGGCCGAGTACGGCATGGTCGTTGGCCAGAAGGTGGGCGAGTTCGAGAAACGCTGCGCCGAGGTTCTGGGCCACGAATACGGCGTGATGGTCAATTCCGGCTCCTCCGCCCTGATGCTGGCGATGCGGATGATCGGCGCGCCCAAGGGCTCCGAAGTCATCACCCCGGTGCTGACGTTCTCCACCGATGCCGCCTCGATCGTTCATGCCGGCTATGTCCCGGCGTTCGTCGATGTGAAGCTCGACAGCTACCAGGTCGATCTCGACAAGATCGAGGAGATGATTACGCCCAAGACCCGGGCGATGCTGGTGCCCAACCTGGTGGGCGGCGTGCCCGATTGGGACCGCCTGCGCGCCATGGCCGACAAGCACGGTTTGGTCCTGGTCGAGGACAGCTGCGACACGCTGGGCGCCGAGCTGCGCGGCAGGCCGACCGGCAAGCGGGCGGACATTACCGTCACCAGCTTCTCGATCTTCCACATCATCACCTGCCTGGGGAATGGCGGGCTGGTTGCGGTCGATGACGAGAAACTGTGGGACTGGGGCCTGATGGCCCGCGCCTGGGGCCGCTCGTCGGAGAAATACCTGCATGGCAGCAAGGTGAAGGACAGCGACGGCCGCTTCCTGGAAGACCTCGACGGTGTGCCCTATGACGGCATGTTCATCTTCGAGGACGTCGCCTATGGCTTCATCCCCAACGAGGCCGGCGCCGCCTTCGGGCTGGAGCAGCTGAACAAGCTGGAGCATTTCTGGGAGCTGCGCGACAGCCGGTTCCAGAAGCATGCCGCGTTCCTGAAGAAGCACGAAGACGTGTTCATCCGCGCCAGCCTGCTCGACGACGTGAAGACGAGCTGGATCTGCTATCCGGTCCAGCTCCGCCCAGAGCTTAATTGGAGCCGGCGCGACCTGCAGGTCTATCTGGAGGATTCGGGGGTGTTCACCCGCGTGATCTTCTCAGGCAACATCACCCGCCATCCGATGATGAAGGGCGTCGAATATCGCCGCGCGCCCGGCGGCTATCCCGTCGCCGACCAGATCATGGAGCAGGGGCTGATGCTGCCCTGTCATCCCACCATGACCGACGAGGATTGCGAGTATCTGTATCAGGTGCTGGAGGAGTGGATCGAAAAGCAGCGCCGGCGGAATTAGGTGCGCTTATCCCAACATTTCCACCCTCACCCAACCCTCTCCCATCAAGGGAGAGGCTTTCATGATTCATGTCCCTCCCCCTTGATGGGGGAGGCGAGGAGAGGGTGAATGCCCGCCGCATCGTTCGACTACATCATCGTCGGCGCCGGTTCTGCGGGCTGTGTGCTCGCGAACAGACTTTCCGCCGATCCAGGATGCTCCGTCCTGCTGCTGGAGGCCGGGGGGCCCGACAGCAGCCCGCTGATCCGCGCGCCGGGCGGGCTGCTGCCGATCATGATGGCCGGGCTCTATGCCTGGCGGTACCAGACCGTGGCGCAGCCGCATCTCGACAACAGGGTGCTCTATTCGCCGCGCGGCAAGGTGCTGGGCGGGTCGAGCTCGATCAACGGCATGGTCTACGACCGGGGCACGCGCTCCGACTATGACGGCTGGGCCGCCCTGGGCAATGAAGGCTGGTCGTACGACGCAGTGCTGCCCTATTTCCAGCGGGCCGAGACCTATGAGCCGCATGTCGACCAGTATCACGGCAGCTATGGCCCGGTGCGGGTCAGCCGGCCGGGGGTCAAGCATCCCCTGTCCAAGGCCTGGATCGCGGCTGGCGAGGCGGCCGGGTATTCCTATAACGCCGACACCAACGGCGCCGAGCGGATGGGGTTCGGGCCCGTCGACCTGACCGTCGGCAAGGGCCGGCGGTCGAGCTCGTCCGCGGCCTATCTGAAACCGGTGCGCGGCCGCCCGAACCTGACCGTGATCACCGGAGCGCTGGCGACGAAGGTGATGTTCAAGGGCGCGCGCGCCATCGGGGTCGAGTATCGCAGCGACAGCCAGCTGGTCTGGGCCCGGGCCGGGCACGAGGTGATCCTGTCGGGCGGCGCGCTCAACTCGCCGCAGCTGCTGATGCTGTCCGGTATTGGTGACGGCGATCATCTGAAATCGCATGGCGTCGACGTGAAGGCCGACCTCAAGGGCGTCGGGCGCAACCTGCAGGATCATCTGGCTGGCGCGGTGCGCTTGGCCTGCTCGGTTCCGATCTCGCTTTACAACTATATGAGCCCGGTCGCGGGCGCGCTGGCGCTGGGACGCTATGTGCTGACCCGTACCGGTCCGCTGGCAAGCGCAGGGATGGAGGCCGTGGCCTTCGTGAAATCGAGTGCTGGCTTGCCCGAGCCGGACATCAAGTTCCATTTCGCCCTGGCGCTTTACCAGAATAACGGCCGCGAATTCGTCCGCCGCCACGGCTTCTTCGCCCATATCAATGTCGTGCGGCCCGCCAGCAGGGGACGGATCAGCCTGGCCTCCGGCGACCCGTTCGCGCCGCCACTGATCGACCCCAATTTCCTGGCCGAGGAAAGCGACCGGGTCGGCCTCAGAGAGGGTATCAAGATCGCCCGCGATATCTTTGGCCAGAAAGCCTTCGATCCCTATCGCGACGAGGAGATCGCGCCGGGGAAAAGCGTGCAGGGCGACGCTGAAATCGACGCCTATATCCGCGCCCGCGCCGAAGCGGACTATCACTCCGCCGGCACCGCCAAGATGGGCTCCGACGAGATGGCGGTGGTCGACGGCAAGCTGCGGGTCCACGGGGTGGAGGGCCTGCGTGTCGTCGATGCCTCGGTGATGCCGACCCTGGTCGGCGGCAACACCAACATGCCGGTGATCATGGTGGCGGAGAAGGCGTCCGATATCATTCTTGGGAAGACGCTGCGATGCCGCCCCAGTCCGAAATGAAGGCCGCCCTCCAGGCCTATATCGACGGCTTCAACGCCGGCGATGCCGACGCGATCATGGCTTTGTTCGCCGACGACGCGGTGATCGAGGATCCGGTCGGTTCGCCGCTCAAGTCACGGGCGGAGTTCGAAGTCTTCATCCGCCAGGGCGTGAAATTCGGCGCCGGCCTGCCGCTCGCCGCGCCGATCCGCGGCTCGCACGGCAACCATGCGGCGATGGTTTTCACCGTCACCTTCGTCCAGGACGGGGTACGCTATACGACCGATTCGACGGATGTGATGACCTTCGACGAGGCCGGCAAGATCGTGCGCATGGACGGTTTCTGGGGGGCGGGCGACGTGAAGGTCGGATAAAATCACGAAGAGTTTATCCCAAGATGGCAGCAGATTTACGCACATTTTTCGCTGAGCGGTCTTCCA
>CAZNNJ010000515.1:0-4723 GCA_964574305.1 uncultured Rhodospirillales bacterium
GAATCCGCTGCCCCTCGTGGTGGCCGCTGCTGTCGCCGCAGCGATCGTCAAGGTGGTCTATTCGCCCGCGCTGCCGGCCAGAACCTACAACCGTGTCGGCGACGTGCGCCCGACGGCGCGGGAATTCGTCGGCAAGGCGATCGCCGCCACCGGCCGGCCGATCGCCTATCACCCGCAATCGGTCGACTGGCTTTATGCCGCCGAACTGTTCAAGTGGGGCATCAAGCGCGCCACCGGCAAGTCGGTCGACATACCGTCGCGGCGCGACCTGGTTTCGCGCGGGCTCGCGGCCCAGTTCGATTGCGGCGACGCCAAGCGCGACCTCGACTGGCATCCGGTTGCCGACCGGCCGACCTTCATGGCCCGCGCGGTCGAGATCCACCGCGCCCCGTTCGAGCGGGTGGCGTGAGCGACGCGGATATCCCGCTCGTGCACGCCAGCCGGGGCCGGCCCTCGGGGCGCAAGGTCACGCTGCTGCATGTCTTCTCGACCTTCGCCGTCGGCGGCCCGCAGACCCGCTTCGCCACCATCGCCGAACGGCTGGGCCCGAAATACCGTCATCTGATCGTCTCGATGAGCGGCCGGACCGAGGCGGAGCAGCTGCTGTCGTCCAAGGTCGAATACAGCCTGGTCGGGGTCCGCAACACGCCGCGCAACCCGCTCGCCAATGCCTGGCGCTTCGGCAAGCAGCTGCGCCGGCTGAAGCCCGATCCGCTCGTCACCTAAAACTGGGGTTCCCTGGAATGGGCGGTCGGCAACCGGTTCGGGCCGAACATCCCCCATATCCATATCGAGGACGGGTTCGGCCCCGACGAAGCCGCCGCGCGCTTCAGGCGCCGCGTCTGGCTGCGCCGGGTCGGGCTGGCCAGGGCCAAGACGATCATCGTGCCGTCGCGAAATCTGGAGCGGATCGCGCTTGAGGAATGGCGCTTCCCGGAGGCGCGGGTGCGCTATCTGGCCAACGGCGTCGATATCCCGCGCTTCAGCCATGCCGTGCCCGAGGCCGAACGCGTCTTCGCCAAGAAACCCGGGGAACTCATCATCGGCACTTGCGCGGCGCTGCGCCCGGAAAAGAACCTCGGCCGCCTGATCCGCGCCTTCGCCGCCAGCCGGCCGCAGAACGCGCGGCTGGTGATCTGCGGCGACGGGTCCGAGCGCGCCGGCCTGGAAGCCGTCGCCCGCGCCAATGGCGTGGCCGATCTTTGCCTCTTCACTGGCTATCTGTCCCGGCCCGAGCTGGCGCTGGCGAATTTCGACGTCTTCGCCATGTCCTCGGATACGGAGCAGATGCCCTATGGCCTGCTGGAGGCGATGGCGGCGGGGTTGCCGGTGGCCGCGACCGATGTTGGCGACATCAAGTCGATGGTGGCGGAGGACAACCGCCAGTTTATCGTCAATCTCGCCGACGAGGCGGCGCTGACCGGGGCGCTGCGCACCCTGCTCAGGAACGGCGAACTGCGAAAGACATTGGCGAGCGCCAACCAGGCCAAGGCCAAAGCCGAATTCTCGATCGAAACGATGATCGAGGCCTATGACTGGTTCTTCGGTGACACCAGCCCCAGGCGGCGGATCAGGAAAGATTAGGCGACCGAGGCCAATGCGGTCCGGGCGCGGACGCGCTCCGGCGGGATATAGAGCCGCGCGGTGGTGCCGACGCCGGGCGTGCTTTCGAGCCTGAGGCTGCCGCCGTGCAGCTCGATCAGCCGCCGCGACAGCGGCAGGCCGAGCCCGGTGCCCTCATATTGCCGGTTGAACCTGTTGTCGATCTGGACGAAGGGCTCGAATGCCCGCTCGATCTGGTCCGCCGACATGCCGATCCCGGTATCGGCCACGGCAATCTCGACGCCGCCGCACGGCATGGCCTCGGCGCCGAGCACGATCCGCCCGGTGGCCGGGGTGAACTTGATGGCATTGGTCAGCAGGTTCATCAGGATCTGCCGCGCTTTGACCGGATCGATCAGCAGGTCGATGCCGTCCCTCGGCGGCAGCCGGACCAGGGTCAGCCCGACCTGCCGGGCGCGGATATGGGTCAGCCGGACGCAGTCCTCGATCAGCGCGTCGAGCGGGGTCGGCTCCTCATGCAGGTCCAGCTTGCCCACCTCGGCCTTGGACAGTTCCAGGATTTCGTTGACCAGATTCAGCAGATGCTGCCCCGACAGGCGGATATCCTCGACATATTCCGACTGCTGCGGGCTGAGCGCGCCATAGGCCGGCAGCTTCAGCACCTCGGCGAAGCCGATGACGGCGTTCAGCGGCGTCCGGAATTCGTGGCTCATATTGGCGAGGAACAGGGATTTGGCGTGGCTCGCCTGCTCGGCCGCGTTGCGGGCGGCGTCGAGTTCCATGGCGCGCAAGCCCGCCTCCTCGACATTGGCCCGCATCATCGCCAGCGCCGTGCCGATGCCGGCATAACGGCCGTTCCGTGTGATGATATAGCCGGCGGTCAGCGCCTCCGGCTTTTCGTGGGACATGCGCTCGGCCAGCAGCGAGATCGGCGCGCCAGCATCGATGATCAGCGGCTCACGGTCCATCACCAGCGTGATCGAGCGGCGGAAATAGAAATCGCGCATCAGATGCTGCGAGAACCGGTTGAGCAGCGAGATGCGATCGACGAAGCCGACGATCTCATCGCCGTCGACGATGGCGATGCCGGGCAGTTCGGGCGTCCGCGACAATATATTATAGGCATCACCACCGGTGGCGCCCGACGGCAGCGTGTTCGCCGCGATCAGCAGCCGCGAGACAAGAAAACGCCCCCCATGCCCGGGCTCTGGCCGGGCGACATCCACGTCGCCGCCCTGGGCATGATCCGCAATGCTGTCCATTGGTTACTCCAGAGGGGGTGAACCGGTCATACTCGGGAGAATGAAAGAAAACGCCGCTCTGAAGCCGATAAGATAGGCCGGTGACGTTATCGGGTGGTTATGGGATGTTTGTGCCGCAGGATGGGTAGAGCGGAGCGAAGCCCGTCAGAGAATTAACCGCCAAGGCGCAAAGACGCCTAGGAAGAGCGCCAAGCAAAAGCGGATTGCCCGCGGCTCCGGAAAACCGCGAAGCGAAGAACCTCATCTTGGCGTTCCTCCTTGGCGTCTTTGCGCCTTGGCGGTTCTTCTTTGGTTTTTTGGGGATGGTTCCGTTGCGCTCCGCCTATCGGTTTATCTTCTCGACGGGGCCACAAAGCCCTTCCCATCGCTTGACGCGGCCCGGACTCAGGCATATAAGCACGACCTCCGCGAGGGACTGGTAGTCGGCCGTGGCCGAGACGCTTTCTCCACGGGATGCCTATTCTTCATAGCCGCTACCGATGACGATCTTGTCGGACGGTGTTTGGTAAAAAACCCACTGGGCGGGCTGGTGCGCTGTCCCTGCGGGTTTTCGCGTTTTTTCAATTTGCCTTGGCCGGATGTTCCGGCCGGGCCAGGTTCGGACGGGTAGAGCTAATGCCGACGATCAATCAGTTGATCCGCAAGCCGCGGCAGCCGCTGCGGGCGCGTAACAAGGTTCCCGCGCTGGAGGCGTGCCCCCAGAAGCGCGGCGTGTGCACGCGCGTTTATACGACGACGCCGAAGAAGCCGAACTCGGCCCTTCGTAAGGTCGCCCGCGTGCGCCTCACCAACGGCTTCGAAGTCACCAGCTACATCCCGGGCGAAGGCCACAACCTTCAGGAGCACTCGGTGGTCATGATCCGCGGCGGCCGCGTGAAGGACCTTCCCGGCGTGCGCTATCACATCATCCGCGGCACGCTCGACACCCAGGGCGTCAAGGACCGCAAGCAGTCGCGCTCGAAGTACGGCGCGAAGCGGCCGAAGTAAGGCGAGGAGAGTTAACGAATGTCACGTCGTCGCCAAGCCGAGAAGCGTGAAGTTCTGCCGGACGCCAAGTTCGGGGACGTCACCCTCGCCAAGTTCATGAACGTCATGATGGTCGATGGAAAGAAGTCGGTCGCCGAAGGCACCGTCTACGATGCCCTGGACCGGATTGCCGTCCGCACCCGTGCGGAGCCGCTGCGCGTGTTCCACGACGCGCTCAACAATGTGCGCCCCTATGTCGAGGTGCGGTCCCGCCGCGTCGGCGGCGCCACCTATCAGGTGCCGGTCGAGGTTCGCCCCGAGCGGTCCCAGGCGCTCGCCATCCGCTGGCTGATCACCGCCTCGCGCGCCCGTTCCGAGCGCACGATGATGGAGCGCCTGTCGAACGAGCTGATGGACGCGGCGCAGCAGCGCGGCACCGCCATTAAGAAGCGCGAAGACACCCACCGTATGGCGGAGGCCAACAAGGCCTTCGCGCACTACCGCTGGTAACCCGGGCTTAGATTCCGCAATCATGTCCCGCCTCCACCCCCTCGATCGTTACCGCAATATCGGCATCATGGCCCATATTGATGCGGGCAAGACGACGACGACCGAGAGAATCCTGTATTACACCGGGAAGTCCTCCCGGATCGGCGAGGTGCATGAAGGCACCGCGACGATGGATTGGATGGAGCAGGAGCAGGAGCGCGGCATCACCATCACGTCGGCCGCGACGACCTGTTTTTGGAAGGGCCACCGCATCAACATCATCGACACGCCCGGCCATGTCGACTTCACCATCGAGGTGGAGCGCTCGCTGCGCGTGCTCGACGGCGCGGTCGCCGTGTTCGATGCCGTCGCCGGCGTCGAGCCGCAGTCCGAGACGGTGTGGCGCCAGGCCGACAAATACGGCGTGCCGCGCATCTGCTTCG
>CAZNNJ010000516.1:0-4711 GCA_964574305.1 uncultured Rhodospirillales bacterium
GGTACAAGCACCCTCTCCCCGGCCTGCATGGCCACCGGGGCCTGCCAGCGGCCCAGATCGACATCCTGGATCTGCCCGTCGATTTCAGCGATGACCTGGCGCGCGAACGGCCCGAGATGCAGGTAGAGCGCGCTGATCATGACCAGATAGGGCAGGGCCCTGGGATTGTGGAGGGCGCAGTCGAGCAATGTGCTCCACAATTGCTTGCGCACACCCGGTCCGGCGCTCGGGATGCGCCACAGCAGGCGCGCGAAGCTGCGCAGGTCGCCCGAGATCATCCGATGCGGCCGGCGGCGCTTCAGCATACGGCCGACCCGCCGCACGCGGCCGAAATAGGCGGCCGGATCGTAGATCGCCTCCAAGACCGCCCTATAGTCGCCGAGCACCTCGCGGCGCGGGCGTGTGGTCTCGAAATTCAGCCCGGCCGTGCACTGGTCGCCGGCGTTGGTCGGGTCGTCATCGGGAAACAGGCGCCCTTCCAGCAACAGGCGCTTGGTCAGCTGCGTCGTCGGCAGGGCATAGAGCAGCCCGACCATGCAGACGGGGATGGCCGTGTCTTCGATGCAGGCGATCATCCCGTCGGCAATGCTGCCCTTCTCGCTGTCGAACCCGACGATGAAGCCGGCATTCACGAAAATGCCGGCTTCATAGATTTTTTCGATGCTCTGCTGCAGGCTGCGCCGCGTGTTCTGCTTTTTCTGGGTCATGACCAGAGTGTCCGTGTCCGGGCTCTCGATCCCGACGAACAGCGCAAAGAAATTCGTCTCCGACAGCGCGGTCAGCAGTTCGGCGTCGTCGGCGAGGTTGATCGACGCCTCGGTCGAGAACTCGAAGGGGAAGTTCTTCTTGCCCATCCACTGCTTCAGATCCGGCAGAAATTTCTTCAGGGCCTTCTTGTTCCCGATCAGGTTGTCGTCGACGAAGTCGACATGGCCGCGATAGCCCAGCGCGTATAGGGCGTCGAGCTCAGCGAGGACCTGCGCCGTGGTCTTGGTGCGCGGAACCCTGCCATACAGCTCGATGATGTCGCAGAACTCGCAGGTGAACGGGCATCCGCGCGAGAACTGGACGCCGACATGCAGATAGTGCTTCAGCTTCAAGAGATCGAAACGCGGCGTCGGGCTCTTCGTGACGTCGGTTTTCCCCATCTCCGCTTTAAAGACGCCCTCGGTGGCCCCGTTCCGCCAGGCAGCGAGGAAATCGTCCATGATCTCCTCAGCCTCACCCAGAACCTGGAAGTCCGCGCTGCTGTAGAAGGACGGGCTCGACGTGACGTCCGGCCCACCGATCACCACCGGCTTGCCGCGGGCATGGCACATTTCGATGATGCGCAACGCGTCGTTCCGCTGCGGCAGCATGCCCCCGGTCATGACCAGGTCGGCCCAGGCGAGATCGTCGTCGGTCAGGGTTTCGGTATTGCGATTGACCAGCCGGATGTTCCAGCTTTTCGGCAGCAAGGCGGCGACGGTGATCAGGCCGAGCGGCGCCGCGGGATAGCGCGCGCCGGTCAACTCGCAGGTTGCCCGGTAATTCCAGAACGAGCTCGCATTGAACAGCGGGAAGATCATCAGCACGTTGCAGCTGTCGGTCATCTTATAGGACCTGTCGGTTCAACAGCTGATGATGGTCGACGCGGGCGATCCCTAGGTCTGCTGCACTGGCTTGCAAAGCCCATTTTTGGCTTGGCTCGGCGTGTCAGATGACAGGCTGTGGAGGCCCTTCTTATCAGTGTCGAGCTATGAGTGTAGGGATGTCACGCCGAACAACGCTTTATGGCATATTTCTAAACATTTAAGCGAGCGGCATTTTGGCCCGCCTGCGGTGATCGGGTGGGGCCACGGTCAGGGCCAAAAAAAGAGCCGCCCGAAGGCGGCTCTAAGTCTAGCTCGGAAACACCCCGAAGGGCGTCGGATATGGCGGGAAGGATGCCACGTCGTCTTATATAATGGATAAACATCCGTCTGTATAGAGGACGTGCATCCGTTATGTGAGATTTTATGCACCATCGGGCGTGTTTTCCGGGAACCAGCGGAATCTGAAACCGTTAGCTGAGGCAATGCAGCGGCGCGCATGGTCGCCGCCGCAGGCTTCGTCGAAGGCAGTTCAGATGGTGATCAAGCAGATTCTCGAAGGGGCGCGGCGCTTCAAGCCGGCCCCGGATACCCAGCCCGCCGCGCAAGGGCAGCGCGGTTTCTGGCGATGGCCGGACTGGTTGCGCTGGGCCCTCAGCCGCAGGGACAAATACCGGATCGATATCCGTCCGCGGCGATTGCCGCGGGTCTAGGCGGGCGATCGGGGCTTATTGGGTCCCGGCGCCGCCCGGCTTCTGGAAGACCGCGCTCGAGCCGGTCATCCGGTCGGACCTGGCCGGCACGAAATCGCCCGGCTTGCCCTTGTTATCGACCGTCCACAGTCTGCCCTTGTCCATGAAGAGCTTCTGCATTTCGGGCAGGGTGAAGGGGCGGGAGCCGAGGCGGCCGAAGATGGCGATCTGGTTGCCGGTCTCGTCCACCGCGCGGTCCCGGTCCAGGCCCTTGGACAGCGCCAGCGCCGGGCTCTCGGTCTTGCGCCAGGCGATCAGCTCCGGCATCGGGTCGGGGCTGAAGCCGTAGAAGCGGGGCTGCGACGCTGGCGAGGTCAGCTGGATGACCTTCAGCCCCTCCTCGCCGTCCGCGACATAGGCGTAGAGCGAGGCGTTGGTGGTCGCGACGATCACGTCATGCGCGTCCTTGATCCGGCCCTCGGCATTGTACATCTGGTACAGTTTCGGCTTGCGCGGCTGCTCGACATCGACGATGGCGATGCCGTCGGCGCCGTCCGCGACATAGGCGAAGGTGCGGGCGACATAGACGCGGCGTGCGTTGCTGAGCGGGATTTCCGCCCCCGGCACGACCTGCGGCTGGGCCGGATTGGTGACGTCGACGATCCTCAGGCCCGTCGCATCGGCGACGAACAGATAGCGGAACTGCAGCGCCGTCGCCCGCGCGTTCGGCATGTCGATCACCGAAAGAACCTTCGGGTTCATCGGGTCGTTCATGTCCAGCACGACGATGCCCTTGTCGGCGGCGATATAGAAGACCGAGCCGGCGATAGTGATGTGGCGGGCGCCGTTCAGGATGCCGCCCTCGTTCCAGGTCATCGCCCGCGCCAGGAAGTTATTGCGCGGCTCTTGGTCGGCCAGCGTGTCGACATCCACCGCGATCAGTCCTTCCTTCGCATCGGTGACGAAGGCGTAGTGATAGATCGGATGGAACGGCTGTTCCTGGTTGTCGACCCGCATCAGGTCGCCCTGGTTGCGGCTGGGTGCGATCGACTGGTTGGTCGGCAGCGCCACGCAGGTCGCGTCGGTCGAGCCGACATGGGTGTCATGCCCCAGCGGTGAGGACGGGCCGGTGACAATGCGCTCGGAATAGCCCTTGTTGCCGATCGAGGCGATGTCGTAGATGCGCAGCCCGTCCGAGCCGGCGGCGGTATAGAGATACTCGCCGCGCATCTGGATGCAGCGGGTCTCGTCGCCCGGATGGTGATAGGCCTCCTGCAGCTCCTTGCCGTTGTCCTGGTGCTTCTGCCACCAGTCGGGATAGGCATAGCGGTGCAGGAAGCTGCCGATCACCGCCTGCGGCTCGTCCCATTCGGTGACCTTCACAGCCTCGACGCCGCTCTCCTCGCCCAGCCAGGCATTCAGGCCGACGAAATTCGGGAAGTTGGTCCCGTACAGCAGCAGCTGCGCCATGATCGCGTTGTTGTCGTCCTTGGTCGAGACGTGGCAGTCCTCGCAGGTCTTGGTCTCGACCGTCCGCTCGGTATGCGGATAGTGCGGGGCGAAGGCCTGGGACGAGAAGCCGGAGGCCGCGATCGGCGGCTGCTGGATATAGATGCGTTCGCGGTTGATGTTGGTCGACGACAGGATCAGCGCCGAGGACGAGCGGACCGGGGCAATGATATTGCCCTTCACGGTCGAGTTCTTGCCCAGGAAGAACATGTCGTCGCGCGAGACTTGCGGGTTGTAGGTCGCGTAGTTGCGGCTTTCCCCGCCTTCGAAATGCTGGCGATCCGTCTTCCAGTTGGCCTCGATCGGCAGGTGGCAGCCGGAGCAGCTGGTGGTCCATGATGTGTGGCAGGTGATGCACATCATGTTCTTGTCCTTGTGCGCCCGGTTCTCCGCCGGAATGCCCAGGCCCCATTTCAGCGACGGGTCGGCCGACATCAGCTTGGCGCGCGCGGCCTTGGCATTGTAGTGCGGGCTGGTCGGGTCGACTGTGTCCTTCACCAGGCTGACCCGCCATTCCAGGCCCGGCGTGACGGCGGAGCGCTGATACAGCTCCTTGCCGCGCCATTCGAAGCGCAGCGCGCCGTCCTGGTTGCGGATCGAGGTCAGGTCGGTACCGCTGGGCGGGGCGGCCGGGCCGGAGGTCTTCAAAGTCGGATATTTGTCGGCGGTGCCGTGGCAGTCCAGGCACTGGATCTCGATCGCGGCGGAGGCCTCGCCGTAGATATAGCCGTTGCTGTGGGCATCCTGGGCGAAGTGGCAGTCCATGCACTGCATCCCCTTCTCCATATGGATGGAGGCGAGATGCACCGCCTTGTGGAAGCGGTCCGGGTCGCTCCAACTGACCTGGTTGCCCTTGGCGTCCAGCAGGTTGCCCTTGCGGTCCTGCTTGAAGATGGCGCGGAAGTTCCAGCCGTGGCCGTGATAGTCGGCGAACTGGGT
>CAZNNJ010000517.1:0-4704 GCA_964574305.1 uncultured Rhodospirillales bacterium
CGCCTAACGGGCATCGTAGGCGGCTTTCAAATCCCAGGGGCCGGCGGCTGCGGATCCACCGAAGGCGGCCTCCATCGCCTGGCGCAAGGTTGTGGCGTCGATGCGGCCGCCGAGTTCGAGATCGGGAAGGATGAGATGCGCGGCCGCCGCGATGCCGGTGGAGAAGTCGAGTTCGGACGGCGCGGCCAAGGGTGCCGCGATAGCGGGCTGGACTGTCATGGGGAGGACCTCGGGAGAGTGGAAGGGAATAAGCCGCAGGCGCTCTCTCTCGACCCCGCCGGCTCAAACCCGTCCCGGCAGTCCTCTTACTCTTCAGTGGCGTTCGGGCTCCGCCGTCTCGACGATGGACGATCAGACCCGGCCCCTCTTCCGGATCCGCCGGGCTAGGTCTTCAGTCTGATTCTGGAAATCCAGAGTAGCGATGTTCTTAACGCTGCCATCAAAGCCCCTCCGTCCTTCGCAGCTCCTGAACATCACCCCGGTTTCATGACCGGATGATGGTTGAGAGACCTGGACATAGATCAGGCCGGCATGGAGGACGATCTGGCCGGACCGGCCCATCCGCCCCCTCTGCCGCTGAATCCCATAGGCGCCGGGCGGCAGGCCGAGCGCGTCGGCGAGACAGACGAGTTGCCGGCGTGCCGCCTGGTGAAACGCCCGCTTGGCCTCCCTGCAATAGGCGGCCGGTTTCTGAAAATCGAACGGTGATGAAAGGTTGGTCATGATCGGTCTCCGGGAAGGAATGAAGTCGAAGCCGCGGGCACTCTCTCGATTCCTTTGGCTCAAACCCGTCCCGGCAACGCTCTCACTCTCATCGCCCTCGATCTCGGCCGGCAAAAAAATAGCCCGGCATTTGCCGGGCCATCGAAGTGCGGAGCTCATCTATCGGGGGTCGACACCGCGCCGCTCCAGAGCGATGCCGTCTGCCTCGGCATAGCGTTGAACGAGCTCGACCGCCCAGGATTGCGCGTGCTCGAGATCGTCACCGGAAGGTGACCATCTGCGCTCGACATGGAGGCACGCCTCGGCGGCCAGCCAGGGCAGATCGGGATGATCGGCGAAGACCGTGCGCGTCTCGGTGAGCACATCCTCGACTTCGAGAACCATCAAGGGGTGCCAACCGCCCGGACACCGGCAATCGCGTATGACCTGCTGAGCGTCGGCGGCGATGAGACCGCCAACACAATATCGCCATGCGCGGCCGGCGCGCTGAATGCGCTGGTCGAGCCAACGCAACCATGGCTCGACGGCTGACGCCGGCATCCGGCGGCTCTGATGAATCGCCTCAAACATGGCACGCTCCCTTAATGCGGCGGGCGAGGTCGTCCGGCTGGTTCAGCAGATCGAGCGACGCGAAGTTGTTGGGGCCGCCTGTATAATCCTTCCGGCCCTCGCAGGTGCGGAACATGACCCCGGAGTCCTGGCCGGTGGCAGGCTGGGAGACATGCACATAGACGCGCTCGCCATGGAGGATGATCTCACCTGACACGGCGACGCCGCCGGCGTTGTTGCGGATATCGAACGATCCCGGCGCGAGGCTCAGCGCCTCCGCGAGGCGGCGCAGCTGCCGCCGGGCCGTCAGATGAAATTCGCGCTTCGGCCATTTGTGATAAGCGACGCGCTTTCGAAAATCGAAAGCCGAGTGGTTTTCGGACATGACGGTAACTCCGGAGAGGACGAGGAAAGCCCGGCACGCTCTCTCCTTGCGACCGGACCACCCGCGCCCGCCCACCTCTCACTCTCGATCAGCCGTCGGTTTCGAGGCCGCGTACGCCTCGGCAATGCCGACCGCCATCAGCGCCGCCCGGAATTCGGCGGCCTCGATCCGCTCCGCCAGATCCATCCGCGTGCCGACGGTCGCGCAGGCCAGAAGGATGTCCTTGTCGGTCACGCCCTCGGCCGTGAGCTTCGAGAGGTCCGGGTCGGTTTCCAGGACCGAGGCAATCACCCGGCGGACACGCTCGACCCTGAGTTCGAGCATGATATAAGCCGCGCCTGCTCCACCGGGGGGATCGGCTTCCGGATCGGGCTCGCCTGCGAGCACGGCCTCGGCCTTGGCGATGAGGGCCTGAGTCCGCGGCAACCATGTCGGCAAGTTCGGCGCTTGCAGATTGTCGACATGAGCGAGGATTTTGACCATGCCGAGCATTTCTTCGAAAAGGCTCGCCTTGCGCCCCAGCGCTTCAGCGAACTGGCTCGGAATGGGGAATGGCTGGACCTGATAGGCGGACGCGACGCCCGCCCAGGCGCCGGAAACATAGACCGGGCCCGCGCTCTCGTAGTCCTCTTTGGATTGATCCCAATCGTCATCGAGGATTGCGAGGCGGCACGCCCCCTCCAGCGTGTCGGCTTCATAGGTGCGCTGCCGGAAAACCGGAACGCGGTAGGTTGCTTCGATCGTGAACTTGGCCATGGCGACCTCCAAAAAAGGGAGAGCCCGGCGCTGGGCCGGGCTCTCGTAATCGGCTGATGGGTGAGGATGTTATTCGGCGGCGAGCGGCGTGATCGCGGCGTCGGGTTCGTCGGCGCCATCGCCCAGGAAGTCCGGCAGCGCTGCCGGCGCCTCCGGCGTCTCCACTGCGGCGGGTTCAAGTCCGCGGAGCGGCTCGGGGAGCCAGCCAGTGCCTTCGAGCAGACGTTCGGCCTCCCGGGCCATGTCGCCCTTCTTCAGATGGTCGATGAGCTGGGCCGCCTGCTCGCCCTTGGCTTCGCGAACCGCTTCGAGGATACGAGGCTTGGTCACCCGGCTCAGGTAATTGTCGACGGTCGGCTGCCACCCGGCCTCGACCATGTCGAGCCCGACCGCGGCGGAGAGCCGGTCGGCCTGGGTCAGCCGGCGGTCGAGACCGTGCTGCGAGATCCCGTTCCCGCCATAGGGGTTCGGCTTCTCATAGAGCGCGTTGACGCCGAAGCTCACGCAGTGCGCAAGAAGCGCCTGACGGCTGGTCTCATCGAGTGCGGCGAGCCAGTCCCAAAGCGCGTCCTCGTCCTTCGGCAGCTCGGTCTTCCAAGCAGCGTGGCGTTCGTCCATCGATAGTGCCGACAGACACTCCTTCAGGCCTGGAGGCTGGGCCGGAAAATGGACCGTGCGGACAGAGGCTTCGAGGCACGGCCCGTAGCTCACCCCAAGGAACAGATCGACGCAGAGCTTGTGCAGCAGCACGGTCAGCGCAACGTCCGGACGGTTGGCCACGGCGTCGCGCAGCGCCAGCGTGCGATGCGCGGTCAACTCGGCAATCAAGCGGTCCGGTAAGGGCCGCAGGCCCTCCCCTTCCTCGTCCTCCGTCTCCGGCTCGGCGCCCCCGCCGATCGTGATCATCGCGCGGTGGATCACGGCTTCGCCGTTGCCGGACGCGCCTACCGCCGGCTCAGCGACGACTTCGCCGGTTTCGCTGTCGACACAATCGGGCAGCTCATCCTCGGGACGCACATAGCCGCGCTCCACCGTAAGCGATCCGTCCTGGGCGATGCTGACGAAGCAGCCGGCCCGGACGATCTGGGCCCGCGTATAGGTCACCGGCCGATCGTCGAAGGCCGCAAGCGCTTCCTCGATGGCTTCCAGCCTGTCACCGACCTCCTCGGGGATCTCGTCGGCGTCGGCATAGTCGGCCTCGAGCTTCTGATATTCGGCCTGCAGCGCCTCGACCTCGGCCTGCTCTTCCGCGCTCAGCGCCGCCTCGGTTCCCGACAGTCGGCGCAGACCGCCGGTATGGCCGTAGGCGAACTCGATATCGACCTCGATCCATTTCCAGCCTTCGCCGGCGACCGCCTCGGCTCCGGCCTTCAGCTTTTCAGCCACCAGCCTGTCGAGCAGAGCGACATCCTCGAGCCAGCCGCCATTATCGGCCTGAAACAGGTCGCGCATGACGGCACCGCCGGCAGCATCATAGGCCTCGATGCCGACGAACAGCACGCGGCGATCGCCGGCGCGGACTGAGGTCTCGGTGAGCATGCGGCGGATCTGGTAAGGCTCTTTGGACCAGGACTTTTCGATCGATTCCCAGACCTGCTCCTGGCGCGAATGGTCGTCGCTGACGGTGAAGGCCATCAGCTGGTCCAGCGTCATGCCATCCTCGGCATAGACGGAGAGTAGCTTTTCCGACACCGCCGCAAGCTTCAGACGCTGCTTCACGACCTGGACGGTGGTGAAAAACGCGGCGGCGATTTCCTCGTTGCTCTGGCCCTTTTCGCGCAGAGTCTGGAAGGCGCGGAACTGGTCCAGCGGGTGGAGCGGCGCCCGATGGACATTCTCGGCGAGGGAATCGTCCTCAGCCAGAATGGGCGTGGACGGATCGCGGACGACGCAGGGTACGGGGGCTGTCTTCGCCAGCCGCTTCTGCTTGACCAGCAGCTCAAGCGCGCGGAAGCGGCGGCCGCCGGCGGGCACCTCGAAGGTCCCGGTTTCCCCGCCGTTACCGTCGAGAACCGGCCGAACGTTGAGGCTTTGCAGCAGGCCACGCCGGCCAATATCGGCTGCCAGCTCCTCGACCGATATGCCGGCTTTCGTGCGCCGGACATTCGATTGGCTGAGAACAAGGAGATTGAACGGTATGTCCCGCGAGGGCGAGAGGACGATTTTCTGAGCTGCAGGTGCCATGGGAGGTCTCCATGACGGGCGCCGCGAGACTCTCTCTCGGCTTCAAACCCGTCGGTGCGCCAAGCGCAGCCCTCTAACTCTCTGAACTGAAAGGAGGATTACCGAAG
>CAZNNJ010000518.1:0-4701 GCA_964574305.1 uncultured Rhodospirillales bacterium
CAGCCAATCCTCCATTCGGCGGTCGAGCACCATTCGGTCCTTGTCGTAGACCCGGTAGGCGAACTCGTTATCCGTGTCGGGCCCTTCGAATCGAATCCGCTCGATCGCCGAGAAAATGGTCATGGTGCAAACTCCGTAAAGGTAGCTTTGAGATCGCGATAAAGCCGCTGGAAGAGAGGTCGGCGCTCGGCCAGCAGGGCCGCTAAAGCCGCACCGGGCTCGATCACATGGGATATTTCCGGGGGCGCACAGACGACGTCCGGGACTTCCTGTGTCAGCGCCAAACGCGCCAGTCGCGCCGCGCCAAAGGCCGCACCGACATCGCCGCTCCTTCGAAATGTCAGTGGACGATTAAGCGCCGCCGACAGGAGCTCTGCCCAATACCCGAACCGCGCGCCACCCCCGACAAGATTGATGGCGCCGATTCCGCCACCCAAGACCTCAAGCCCGTCGGCAAAGGCCAGCGCCACGCCTTCGAGCACGGCGCACGTCAAATCCGCCGCCGATGTCCCGTGGGACAATCCGAAGAAGACGCCTCTCGCACGCGCATCGTTGTGCGGCGTCCGCTCGCCGGAGAGATAGGGCAAGAAGAACGGCGAGTCCCGGCGCAAGCCGGTCTCTTGCGCCGCCAGGACGAGCGCCCGAAGGTCCGAGTGGCCGGTGACGCCGGCTATCCAGTCCAGAGCGCTGGCGGCCGACAGTAAGACAGCCATTTGATGCCAGCGTGTCGGTAGGCAATGGCAGAATGCGTGGACTGCTCGGTCAGGATTGGGCCGAAATCGGTCCGTGGCTACGAACAAGACACCCGAAGTTCCGAGCGATAGAAAGGCTTCCCCCGGTGCAACCACGCCCATCGCGACAGCGCTCGCGGCGTTGTCGCCAGCTCCGGCGGCGACCGGTACACGAGGCAGTCCCATCGCTTCCGCGATTTCGCGCGTCAATACGCCGGACACCGCGTTTCCTTCCGCGAGCGAAGGCATATAGGACTGGTCGATACCCGTGGCGGCGAGCAGTTCTTCCGACCAGCATCGCCCTGCAACATCCAGCCAGGCGGTACCGGATGCATCGGACATGTCCGTCACTTTGTCGCCGGTCATCCTCAGGCGGACATAGTCTTTAGGTAGCAGCACCCGCGATGTCTGCTTGAAGATTTCAGGCTCGTGGTTGCGGACCCAGAGAAGCTTCGGCGCGGTAAAACCTGGCATGACAAGGTTGCCGGTGATACGCCGCGCATCCGGCGCGGCGGTCTCCAACTCGCGGCACTCGCTCGCGGATCGACCATCGTTCCAGAGGATGGCCGGCCGCAGCGGCCGGTCGGCGCGGTCGAGCAGGGTCGCGCCATGCATTTGACCAGCAAGCCCTAACGCTTGGATGCTGTTCCTTACCTCGCGGGGCAATTTGCGGATCGCCGCTAGCGTACCCTCCCACCAGTCATCCGGCTCCTGCTCGGAAAAGCCGGGTTTCGGACGACTTACCGCGAGCGGAACGGACGCGTCTGCCACGACGATTCCGTGCTCGTCGACGACTACGGCTTTGACACTGGAAGTGCCGATGTCGACGCCGAGAAACACTAGAGGGCCCCGACAGTAAATGAGACCTGTATCGCGAGCCGGTCGCGCGGCGCGAGGCTGGCGGCCTCATTGCGATTGAGGGCGCCGGCCGGTGCAGTCTGCGGTTCAATGCAGAAGAAACCGCTTCCAGGGGGCGAATAGACGTGCAGGCATGGGCAATTGGTAGCGCGAACGAAAATACTGCGATCTGCCCAGGCCACCCTCGCTACGCCATCCCATCCGGAAAAGCAGTGGTCAAGAGGTACAGCGTCAGCCCAACGACCGGTATCGAAGCGCCAAGCGGCCGGCGTTGGAACCTCCTCGGTCGGGATGTTGTGCTCGGTTACCCAAACGCGAGGCAACGTCGCCCGCAAGCAGGCCTTGGCCATGTTTGGAAAATAAGGATGCAGGCCTAACATCGCCGGCATCCGCCGATCTGACCGATTTTCGAGGGCGAGCGTGATCGTCAAGGTATCGCGGTAAAGGTTGAACCGCTGCTCGGCCCTATAGCGCCAGGGCCAATCGTCATCGCCGCCTTCAAACCTCAGCAACGCGCTGGAGGATGATGCATCGACGATACTCCAGGGCGCGCGCCACCCTTGACCGTGGAGCGGATTTGGATCCCCCACCCAATTGGGATCGAGGCGAACCTCAGAGGCCTCGAACGTGAAGCGCCCCTCAGCGACGCGATTTGCATAAGGCACCATCGGGAAGCACGAAAAGCTGAACGGGTCGTCGTTGGCATCCACCGGCGTCGGGCGGAATACCGGAAACTCCTGCCAGCTGAATTCCCGGATGGCACCACCGCGCGCGGGGTCAAGAACCACCTTCAACGCGTCGCTGCTGAGCGAGACCGAACCTTGCATCGCGGGCCGACTGCCGAGCCGTTCCGGCACAGCCAAAAATTCAACGGACAATTGCCTCTCCCGCGGCTTGAGGGGGAAGCTCCTGGGGGATGGCGGAAGGTACTTCTCTTTTCTCACCCCATAGCGCCTGAATATCCTCGAGCGTCCGGCGCTTGGTTTCGGGCACGCAACGATAAACGAAGTAGGCGGCCAGTAAGCTCATCGAGCCGTAGATCCAGTAGGCAAAACCGTGATGGGAGAAGCCATTGAGCCAACCGTTGCCGTCGAGGACTTTGAAGGACCACGAGACGAAGAGGTTCGCGCTCCACTGGGCAGCCACCGCTATCGCGAGCGCCTCATTCTTGATCGCGTTGGGAAAGATTTCGGAGAGGAGGACCCAAGTCACCGGGCCCCAGGACAGCGCAAACCCCGCGATATACACAACGACTGCCACGAGAGCCGGAGCACCGACTGCTTCCGTTTGGAAAAGGAAACCCAGCGTGATCATCGCGGCAGCCATCACAACTCCGCCTCCGATCAATAACGGCTTACGGCCGAAGCGGTCGACACTGACGATCGCCACGACCGTGAAAACGACGTTGGCCAATCCGACGATGGTGGTTTGCAGCAGCGCGGTATCGGTATTTGCCCCCATGTTCTGGAACATGAGGGGCGCGTAGTAGAGCACCGCGTTGATTCCAACCAGTTGCTGGAAGATCGATAGCGAGACCCCGACCAGGATTACGGCCGGCCCGAATGCGAATAAGCGCGCCTGGGCTTGGCGAGCATCCACCATCAATGAACGATTGATGGCGGCGATCGTCGCCGCGGCTTCACTCGGTCCAACCAATCGATTCAGAACGGCGGAGGCCTCATGTTGGCGTCCCCTCATAACGAGCCAGCGCGGCGTGTCGGGAACGAAGAGAAGTAGAAGGAGAAAAATGAGCGCTGGAACGGCTTCCGAGCCAAGCATGAGCCGCCATCCGACCGACTTGATCCAGGCGTCGTCGCCGACAGACGCGATTGCCCAATTCACGAAATAGACCAGCAGCATGCCGAGCACGATCGCCAGCTGGTTAAAGGATACGAGTCGACCGCGGATATCTGCGGGGGAGATTTCGGCGATGTAGAGCGGCGACAGCATGGACGCGATCCCAACACCCATGCCGCAGAGAATCCGGTAGACGATGAAGGGCGCGAGCGCGCTTGGGCCCATGCCTCCAACAGGCCCCCAGCCGATTTCCGGCACAGCCGAACCACCGGCGGAAACGAGAAACAGGATCGCCGCGAGCAACAACCCACCGCGCCGGCCGAGCACCGCCGAAAGCCAGCCCGCGATAGCGGCGCCGATCACACAGCCGAGCAAAGCGCTCGATATTGTCCAACCCGACAGGCTACTGCGTGCCGTCTCGGACAACTGCAAGGGGTCGATGAAATTGGCATCGATCGACGCGACGGCGCCGGAAATAACCGCAGTGTCGTAACCGAAGAGCAGCCCCCCCAGCGTGGCGACGAACGTCAGGCTTCTGATACTCGCGGCGCGACGCTGCGTCATGGGGTTTCCTCCGGGTATCATTGCGGCCTCTGCTGGGCCGATATTGTTATGGTAGCGCTACCATAATAAGTCTGCAACGACAAAGCATCTGTCTCTTGCGGAGCGCGAATTGCGCTTGCCACCCGCCTGCTTGAATATGACCGCATGCAGATGCCACGGCCGCGGCCCTAAAGGAGGTCTTGTGAAGAGAACGCCGCGCCGTAGCCGCAACGCGATGACGATGCACGAAGTCGCTCGCCAGATCGGCGTGTCGCCGATGACCGTGTCACGGGTGTTAAACGAAGATCCGCTGGTCAATGAGCAGACACGCCAGCGCGTAAAGGTGGCAATCAAGGAGCTTGGATATGCACCCAACCCAGCGGCCCGAAGCCTGGCCAAGGCAAGCATCCTCCGTATCGGGCTTGTCTACAGCAATCCGAGCGCGGGGTATCTGAACGAGTTCCTCGCCGGCCTCCTGGAAGAGAGCGGCCGAGCTGGATGTCAGATCGTTCTGGAAAAATGCACAGCCCGGAAAGAGCGTGCGGTTGTTTGGAAGAGGCTCGCCGACAAGGGACTAGGGCGATGCGCTGGGCCCCAGTCGAGCGCAACCCTCAACATTTCACGCATTACCGGAGGACAGTCAAACACCTCGACCTCCCGAGCCTTCCCGCAGGCGAGACGGGGAGAGAAGAAGACGGACGCGACGGTTGGCAGTACACGCCGCCTTCGCCCGCCAATTCCTTGAATCGTCCGGTGAACAACCCCCACTGGA
>CAZNNJ010000519.1:0-3369 GCA_964574305.1 uncultured Rhodospirillales bacterium
TGCTCGACCTGCGCAACAATCCGGGCGGCCTGTTGAACTCGGCCATCTCGGTCTCCAACACCTTCCTGGATTCGGGTGAGATCGTGTCGACCCGCGGGCGCAACCCGGATGATGTCGACCATATGGACGCCAAGCCCGGCCTCGATAAGACCAAGGGCGTGCCGGTGGTCATCCTGATCAATGGCGGCACCGCCTCGGCAGCCGAGATCGTGTCGGGTGCGCTGCAGGACCATCACCGCGCGATCGTCATGGGCACCCAGTCCTTCGGCAAGGGCTCGGTCCAGACCATCCTGCCGCTGAAGAACGAGGGCGGGCTGCGTCTGACCACGGCGGAATATTTCACCCCGTCGGGCCGCTCGATCCAGGCCAAGGGCATCACCCCGGATATCGAGGTGCACCAGTCCAAGATCGAGGAGCTCGAGCAGGCCGGCCGCCTGCACGAGGCCGACCTCAAGGGCGCGCTGCCCAACCCGAACGATCCGGCCAAGCCCAACGTGCCCGTCGCCGGTGCTCCGGGCCAGCCGTCGTCCAGCGCTACGCCGGGCCCGCAGGCCAAGGGCGAGAAGGACAGCAAGGCAGCCTCCGGCGAGACCGCGGCCGAGGCGACCCAGCCGAACGGCAAGCCGATCGACTATCAGCTGGCCCGCGCTGTCGACCTGCTGCACGGCGTTGCGATGTTCAACAGCCACGCGGTCAACTGAGCACAAGCCTATGACCAAACACGTCGATCCCGCCTCCCTGCCTTACCGCAGGGGGGTTGGAATCGCTTTGTTCAACGCTGAAGGCAAGGTCTTCGCCGCCGAGCGGATCGATACGCCCGGCGCCTGGCAGATGCCGCAGGGCGGCATCGACAAGCATGAGGATCCGTGGCCGGCGGCGCTCAGGGAACTCAAGGAAGAGATCGGTACCGACCGGGCCGAGAAACTGCATGAGACGGACTGGCTGCGCTATGAGCTGCCGCCCCATCTGGTCGGCGTCGCCTGGCACGGCAAATATCGCGGACAGGAGCAGAAATGGTTCGCCGCCCGATTCACCGGACGGGACATCGACATCGATCTCGAGGCCGACCACCACCCCGAATTCAGCGCCTGGCGCTGGGTCAGCCTGCATGATCTGCCCGGCCTGATCGTCCCGTTCAAGCGCGAGCTCTACACGTCCGTGGTGACCGCTTTCGCCAGCTTCGCGGCGGCCTGATCGAAGTCATCGAATGCTGTCACGGCTGATCTTCTGCTTGCCGTGCCAGGCGCGAATTATCTCTACGCCCTCCGCGCTGATCCGATAAAGCGTTAGATATTGTCCGGCAACCAGATGGCGGATGCCTGCCCCGATATCCTCGCGGGCGATGCCTGAATACGCATAGCGCGACAGCTGTTGCCAATGTCTCTCGATCGCGTCGAGGACACGATCGGCGGTCTCGGGATTGTCGGCGGCAATGCCGAGCCAAATCGCGATGAGGTCATCGTCGGTCTGCCGGGTTTTGATGATCCGCGGCACGGCTCAGCCTCGGCGGGACGATTCCTCAAATCGGCGTCGTGCCTCGGCTTTGACTTCATCCATGGATGCGTATTTGCTCGGACCGCTTTCCAGTCCCTCACGCACCAGGCCACGAAGCTCCTCGACGGTGTAGCCCAACAGGTCCCGGCGTTCCTTCCATTCGCGCACCGCGTCGCGGATGACCTCGCTGGTCGATGCATATTCGCCGGTCTCGACCGCGTCACGAACGAACCCGGCCATATCGCGCGTCAGCGCCATCGTGATCTTTTCAACCGTGGTCATCGGTGGCTCCGTAGGGCAATTACGCTTACGGTATGCTTTTTGCTTACCACTCACACGCTAACTTAACGCAGCCTTCGAAACACCACCGGCGCCGCATTTCCCGCCTGCTCGGTATAGTCGGTCTTGGTGACGGTGATCGCCGGCTTGCCGGCAAGGCTCTTGTCGATGTCCTTGGCCGCCGAAGGCGCCTCCTTGCACGAGCCCGGCTTGAGTGAGCCCTGAAAACCGTTCTCGGCACGGCGCCACAGCACAACGCAGCCGTCGGGCTGCTGTTTCAGCGCGGCCGGCTGGAGCTTCGCCAGTGGGGTCGGGTCGGCATAGGCGCCCTTCAACTGCTGGCCGTTGCCGAAATCGTAGGGCGTCATCACGATCGCACCCTGGTCGCTGTCCAGCTTGAAGGCATAGAGCCGCTGCGACAGCATCGGCCCATCCGGCCGCTGCTCGTGCTGCTCGGCATAGACGACCTCGTCGCCCAGCGACGGGATATGGACCCGCTTGGCCAGGTTATAGAGCACGTTCGCGGGCGGATTGATTGCGCTGGCGGCGGCGGGCAGCGTGGTGAACTCGCCCTCGAACAAGCTCGCTAGATCGGCCACCGAGGCGACGGTAATGCTCGGGACATCCGCCGCCCCGGCGCCGCAGGCGCTGAGCGCGAACGCGACGGGCAGGACGGCATGGGAGAGGCGCATTGGACGAACTCCAGGCGGGGCGCATGTGCCCTTTCGTTATTAACAGGGCCGGACCGGAGTTGTTTCATGCGGCACCACAGCCCGTCATTGTGAGGAGCCCCCGGGTCCGGCGAAGACCGGCCCGAGGACAGGCTCCGAGACGAAGCAATCCTGAGCCTTACCGATCGGTGCGGGGCTAATGCCCCTGGATTGCTTCGCTGCGCTCGCAATGACGGCGGGAAGGGGGCTTTACAGGGAAGGCAATTCGCGCAGCATCGATAAATGACCGACAATGATTCGCAAGACCGCTCACGCGCACGTTCCGTCTTCCTGACCCAGACCGGACATAGTGCCGCTGCCCTAAAGGCCCTGCCGGTCGATGCCTCCTTCCGCCGTTATTTCCGTTTGCTCGGCGCGTCCCGCCCGATGCTGCTGATGGACGCGCCGCCGCCCAAGGAGGATGTGCGGCCCTTCATCAGGATCGCCCGGCATCTGACCGGGCTGGGCCTCAGCGCCCCGGAAATCTACGAATTCGATGAGGCGCAAGGTTTTGCCCTGATCGAGGATTTTGGCGAGGCGACCTATACGCGGCTGCTCGATGCCGGCGCGGCGGAGGGGCCGCTGTTCCTGGCGGCGACCGAGGCGCTGGTTCTGCTGCATACACACCCGCACGGCGCGGCGGTCGAGGCACCGCCCTATGACCGCGCCAAGCTGCTCGACGAGGCGAGCGAGCTACCGGAATGGTACGGGCTCGCCATCACCGGCAGCCCGATGCCGGCCGAGGCTATCGCAGCGTTCACCGGCTTGTGGGACGACCTGCTGGAGCGGATGCCGCCGGCCAGGCCCGGGCCGGTCCTGCCCGAATATCTTTTACGAAAACTGGTGCCACTCCCCGGGCCCCAGGGCGCCCCGGTCCCGGGGTCCA
>CAZNNJ010000519.1:3379-4693 GCA_964574305.1 uncultured Rhodospirillales bacterium
GTTTTCATGTCGACAATCTGAGGAACGTCCCGGGTCGCCGGGGCGCCCGGGCGGCTGGCCTGCTCGACTTCCAGGACGCCAAGATCGGCCCCAAGCCCTATGACCTGCTGTGCCTGCTGCGCAACGAGCGGCGCGGCATCGACCCGGCTTTGTCCGACGCGCTCTACGACCATTATATCGCGACCGCCCGCCCGGCCGATGCCGACGGCTTCGGCCTGTGGTACCGGGTGCTGGCTGCCCAGCGCTATACCAAAGTGCTGGGCCGCTTCGCCCGCCTGACCTTGCGCGACCACCGCGACGGCTATCTCCGCTACATGCCCCGCGTCGCCGCCCTGCTGGCGGAGGCGCTGGACCAGGAACCGCTGCTAGCCCCGATCCGCGACTGTCTGAACGCCATTCTGCCCGACTGGCAGCGCGTGCCGCCGGACGATCCGGAAGGTGTGAGAGCGCGTGCGAAGCGCTCGTAAATCCCTCGCCCTTCGGGAGAGGGAGGGGCCCGGGTGAGGGTGCGGTATCGCGGCAGGGTTACCCTCACCCAACTCCGGCTAAGCTCGCTCCGCTCCCTAAGCCTGCGTAACCCTCTCCCGGAGGGCGAGGGGCTTATGAGATGATTGGCATCCATGCAGGCGCGAAGCTTGCGCCTGGCACGGGGCCGCCCTAGCCTCGCCGCGCAAATTCAAACCGGATCTCCACCATGTCCTTCATCGCTTCGCGCATCGACCGCATCAAGCCGTCCCCCACCGTCGCCGCCGGGCAGAAGGCGCGGGAGCTTCGGGCGCAGGGGCGGGACATCATCAGCCTGGATGCGGGCGAGCCGGATTTCGATACGCCGGATTCGATCAAGGAAGCGGCGATCGCCGCGATCCGCGGCGGCCAGACCAAGTATACGGCGGTGGACGGCACGGTCGAGTTGAAGCAGGCGATCGCTGCCAAGTTCAAGCGCGAGAACGGGCTCACCTATGGGCTTGACCAGATCACGGTCGGCGCCGGCGGCAAGCATGTGCTGTTCAACGCGCTGATGGCGACGCTCAACCCAGGCGACGAGGTGATCGTGCCCGCGCCCTATTGGGTGTCGTATCCGGACATGACCATCCTGGCCGAGGGCACGCCCGTAATCGTCGAATGCCCGGAGAGGCAGGGCTTCAAGCGGCGGCCGGCGGCGGGGGAGCGGGGGAACAGCGCGGAGACCCCTGCTATTTACGGGGTGTTTCACTTACATCGTGGAAAGCCTGGTCGCGTACCGAATACCAACCGGAATTTTTGTCGAGGTAAATATCTCCGTTGTTGCTTTTCGCCATCGCCTCCCAAATCGCG
>CAZNNJ010000520.1:0-1367 GCA_964574305.1 uncultured Rhodospirillales bacterium
GGGCGCGGCGGCGTGCTACGTCGGGCGTTATGTCCCGTCAGTCGGCGGCGGCGTCGAGTTCCCGGTAGCCTGCGGGATTGGCCATCCATCGGTTAATCGCGGACTCGCGCCAGCCTCGGCAATAGTCGCTGATCCGCACCTGACGCGGAAACGTTCCTTCCTGCATTTTCCGGTAAAGCGTGGATCGGCTGAAACCGACGCGCTCCAGTACGGATCGCATACGCAGAAACCTGTCTGTCTCGGGCATATTCGGACCGCCGCTGCTATGCTTTTGGGGTGGACGTTTGCACGCGCGGTAACGGCTGCAAGAGGTGAATTCTGTAGGTAGTACAAGAGCATACTAGAGACGGTATAAAGGTAGGTTGGGCCGGGTGGAATTTTATGGCTAGACGCGAACCTCTCAGCTCATCCGATCTCCTTGGACCGCGAGTGCACCGGGTCAAAGATTCCGCATGTCAGGGCCGATGTCGCCGTTCCCCGGCAGCGGACATCGCAACCTGGAGGCGGTGCATCGTGATTCGCTAGAAGCGGTCATCGGTGACCTGAGCCCGAACTTTTATCCAGCCATAAGTTGAGTCCGTTCGCCAGTCTCGCCAGAGAGCCTGGGCGGCGCGCGCCTGGGCCAAGGAGGTGAACAGCGTTTCGTTCAGCGGTTCGTCGCGCAGCCGGCCGTTGAAGGTCTCGATGAAGGCGTTCTGCTGCGGTTTGCCCCGCTGCTCAACTGGTGTCGGCATACATCATCGCGAGCAGGTTCAAATCGCGGGCCCACCGAGACCGACATTCGGTTTGTGCGCCTATCCAACCCGTCTGCTTACAGCAACACGATGAGAGGAATGAAATGGTTCAGCTGTAGGAATGCTTTGATCGCAATCCATGCCTTGGCGCCGCGCAAATATACTTACCCTCAGTGTGGGCCAGCGAGATGCAGCCCCGGCATGGGCGGAGGTGTGTAGGTGATCGCCGTGCCGCCACCGCCGTCATTGCTCGCCCCGAAGCCGGCCGCGCTGTATTGGCCGAACAGCGTCAGCTTCGCCTGCACCCCATCATCGGTAACGGTGAGAACACCCTGTGTGCCGCCGCCGTTCTCGACGAAGCTCAGAGTTGGGGAGTTGCCGAATGCAAAACTCGCCAGGTCGATCGTGTCCCCCGCGCCGAAACCCGAAATCGAGGCGGCGAAGTCCGCCGGATCGGTGAGGATCAATGTCCCGTCGTTTGCGCCAAATGCTATGGTTTGAGTCTGCGATACGCTGGACTCGAACTCCAGGCTGCCGCCGTCAATCGTACCCGTTCCGCTGCCGGACACAGTGCCATCGAACTCCAGCGTCCCGCTCTCAAGCGAGACGGTCCCGTTATTGGTGAAGGCGACC
>CAZNNJ010000520.1:1467-4688 GCA_964574305.1 uncultured Rhodospirillales bacterium
GCCGCACCCGCCAGCGTCAGCGTCCCGCTCCCGTCGACGGTCGAGCCGTCGCCCTCAGAGAACGTGCTCGTGAGCGTCACGTTGCCCGAGCCCAACTCCAGCGCGCCGTTGCCGACAGTGACAGCGCAGCCAATTGTGCCCGAGCCCAGGTCGAAGGTCTCGGAGACGAAGCTGATCGTGCTGCCGGAGGCGGCTGTAAATGCCGAGGCTGCGGCCGACCCGCCGCCCGAGAAGATCAGCGCCGCGCCGCTCGCAAGCGAGATCGCACCGCCGCCCGCGTCCGTAAACTGCCCAGTGAACTCCAGCGTCCCGCTCTCAAGCGAGACGGTCCCGTTATTGGTGAAGGCGACCCCGATTTTGCTCGTGCCGGTCGTCACCGCCTTGATCAGGGTCCCGTCGTTTATGAACGCGGTAGTGCCGTTGAAGGTGGTGATGCCGCTGTTGCATTCGATCGCGAACGTCGCCCCGGCATCGTTCCGGAGCGTCGCGCCGCCTGCAGAGCCGGTGCCTGAAGGGGGCAGGCCTAGATCTATCGCTCCGGCCGTCCAGGTGAGGCTGCCCTGGTTCTCCACCACCCGGCCGCCGTCGAGATAGAAGCCGGCGGTGTCGATCGTGGTCGCGCCTTGCAGAACCGTTGTGCCGCCGCCGCTCTCGAACGTGCCGCCGGTGAAGGTCGCCGCACCCGCCAGCGTCAGCGTCCCGCTCCCGTCGACGGTCGAGCCGTCGCCCTGGGAAAAGGCACTCTGGACCACGATATTGTTGTTATTGAGCTCGAGTTCACCGTCCAGCACATTAACCATGCCGCCGAAGATGATCGCGCTTGGTCCGGTAGCCGTGCTCTTGGGTCCATCGCCCGGCATCTTCGCCAGCGCGAACGCTCCGCTGCCGAAATTTACAGTTCCACCGGCTGCCACCGCGAAGGCCGTGGCGCTCGACGTGCCGCCGCCGGCGAAGGTGAGCGCCGCGCCTTTCGCGACCGATATCGCGCCCGCCTTCGCATTCGTATTGGTGAAGCTGGCGTCGAACTCGAGCGTGCCATCGTTCACCGACAGTATGCCCGCCTGGATCGTCTGGCATTTGATCTTGCTGACGCCGCCGCGCCCCTGCCCCTTCGAGCCCGTCCCATTGGCGCTCGTCGTCTCAGCGCCGGTCTTGAGCAGCATCCCGTCATTGTTCAGAGACGCGCCGGACGCCCCGGTGATACCGCCGTCCCCTTCGAAGTTGACCGTCCCATTCACCAGATTGGTCAGCTGCCGGCTGCCCAGCTGAACAACCCCGGTCAGGTTGGTGATGCCGCTGCTGACCCGCAGCATTCCCGTACCCAGCAGGGTTCCGGCCAAGGTCGACGTACCGGTCAGCGAGAGCGTAGCCCCGGCTGAGATGGTCAACGCGGTGCCAGCCGCCTGCTTGAAAGCGCCGGAGTAGGTCGCATTGCCGGCGATAGTGAGAGAGTCGTCGCCCGACATCGACAGGTTCGCGATACTGAGATTCGCGCCCGCGCCAATCGTTTGGGTTCCGCCGGCCAGTGCCAGCGTGCCCACGCCCGCAACCGATCCAGAGAAGGTGGATGTACCCGTCAGGGTCAGCGTATCGTCGGCGGCGATCGACAAGGTCGTCTTGGCGGCCACGGTTAGCGTCTGCGCAAAAGTCAGGCTGGTATTCACCCTCAGGGTGTCACCGCCCGAAAGCGACACAGTATGGACACCGAGCGTGGTTCCGGCGTTCAGCGTCTGCGTGCCTCCGGCGAAGGCGAGCGTACCCGGGCCGTCGATGGCGCCGCTGAAAAGGTCGTTTCGAGCGGTGACGGCAATCGTCCCGCTGCCGACCAGGATCGTGCCGCCGCCGACCAGCCTGACCGATATGGTGCTGGTGCCGGCACCGCCTATCTTGGCCAGCGTTCCGGCATTCGTGAAGAGCGACCCGGTCGCGGCCCCTACACCGATTCCGCTGTTGTTCTCCAGGAGAAAAACCCCACCCGCCGCATTGGCCAGTGTCGCCGCCGATGTCGAGCCGTCGCCCACCGCTATGGGATTGTAGACATTCACGACACCGGTATTCATGACCTTGGCCGTGCCGCCGATCGTTAGATTGGAAAAGCTGCTGGTTCCCCCGATCGTAATGGCCGCGCTGCCGTTGATCGTTCCGGCAAAGCTGTTGCCAGACCCGCTGAAGGAGATCGCGCCGCTTCCGCTCAGGGTCGTGTCGGCGCTCTGCGAATACGCTCCCGTCACAGCCAGCTTGTGCGCGCCGAGCCCGAAAGTTCCCGCCGATACCCTGAGATTTCCCGAATCGGTGAGGTCGGAACCGAGCGTGACGGTCGGGCCCGCGATAATCAGGCTTCGCACAGATAATACCGCGCCTGCGCCGGATTGGATCGCGCCGCCCGTGACGATCACCCGTCCTTTGCCGGCGATCGTGCCGGCGGACAGGTTGAGCCCGTTGTTCAGCGACAGCGTCCCGGCGATCGAGAGCACCGCCTTTGCGTCGTTCAGGGCAAGCGAGGCGGCCGCGAAGCTTTCAGCGTATCCGATGCTGACCGTGTAGGTGCCGGGCACGGCTATGGTGACAGCCGCCGACGCGCCGTTCGGCACGCCACCGATCCAGTCGGCTGCTGTGCCCCAATCGCCGTTGACACCTTTGCGCCAGCTATCGGCGGTCATGCTACGCCGAAACGCGAGCCATGCGTCCGTTCGGCATGGCAGGGAGAATGTCGGTCATCGGGATTTTCACCTTCAGGAGAAGACACTGAACCCGTGGCCATGGTCAGTGGCCCGCGGCGATGTGCAGCCCGGGCGCTGGGGGCGGCGTGTAGGTTATGGCGGTTCCTCCAGCGCCGTCGTTAGTCGCACCAAAGCCGGCGGCGGTGTACTGGCCGAAGAGTGTCAACTTAATTTGCTGACTGCCGTCGGTTATCGTGAGTGTACCGCCGGAATTGTCGGCCTTCTCAGTGAAGCTCAGCATGGGCGAGTCGCTGAAGGCGACAGCGGTGAGGTCGAGCGTGTCGCCTGTACCGAGACCCGAGATCAATCCGGCGAAGCCAGAGGCGTCGGCCAGCGCGAGGACGCCGCCCCCAGCGCCGAAAACCACGGTTTGCTGCGCCGACACGGTGGAGGTGAAATAGAGCGTGCCGCCCTGGATCTTGTCCGAACCAGTGCCTGAAACGGTGCCGTCGAACTCGAGCGTGCCGGTCTTGACCGATATGGTGCCGCTGTTGGTGAAGG
>CAZNNJ010000521.1:0-4683 GCA_964574305.1 uncultured Rhodospirillales bacterium
GGGATATAGGCGTTCTTGAGATAGGGCTTCATCCCCTCCATCGCCGACTTGCCGGGGGCCACCCGGCCGATGGCGGCCGGGGCGCCGCGCAGGAATACCCAGCGGTCGCCGCGCTCGGCCTTGTGCAGCCGGTCGAGCGTCTGGCGGATTTGGGGCTCGTCCAGTCCTGCTGTCATGGCGCTCCTCTGCTTCTCATCCGGCCCCGGTCGGGGTAAGACGGCGCGATGAATGCACAAGCCGGCCCGGGCGCCGATTCCCAGGGCACTTATCCCAAGAATCTCAATCGCCAGATCCACGGCCTGCGCGGGTTTTCGACCCTCGCCGTGTTCGTCTATCACGTTTACGGGATGGGCACGCTGTGGAATTTCTGGCCGGCCTCGCTCAACCCCATCGCGCCGGTCTTCGCCGCCGGCAAGCATGGCGTGGAGATATTCTTCATCATCTCCGGCTACCTCATCACCGGCTCGCTGATCCGGCATGCCAGCGCCGCCAAATTCCTGGCCGACCGCGCCATCCGGCTCTATCCGGTGTTCATGACGATCCAGCTGATCGTCTTCGCTCTGGGGCCGGCGATCCACTACAAGTGGCTTTCCGGCATTTCCGCGCCGGATTGGGCGGTCGCTTTCGCCCAGAACGCCCTGTTCCTGCCCGGCATCTTCGACCTGCCGCTGGCCCAGCTCAATGCCTGGTCGCTGAGCTATGAGGCGGTCTTCTACCTTCTGGCTGCGGCCAGCTATGTGCTGATCCGCCGTCTCGGCCGCTGGCCGGTGATCGCGGCGCTGGCGGTGATCCTGGCCGTCCTCATCCCGCTCTACGCGCGGGCTGTCTTCTTCCTGCCGGGCGTGACGATCTATTTCCTGACCCAGCGCCGGTCGGTCGGCCTGCCGGCCTGGCTCCGGGCGCAGTCATTGCCGATGCTGGCGGTAACGCTTGGCTTGCTGACGGTGGCGGAGACTGTGGGCGGGGTGGTCTATGCCGCCGCGATCCCCGGCTTCCTGTTTTTCCTCAGCGTCGTCGAGGGGCGGTGCCCGCTGTCGGCGATCCTGCGGACCCGCTTCCTGCAATATCTCGGCGCGATCAGCTACAGCTTCTATCTCTGGTCGCCGGTCGTGACCTATCCGATGAAGCTGGTGATCGAGCGCTATCTGCACGCCCGGCTGGACGACCTGGTCAATGTCACCCTGTTCGCTAGCCTAGGCTTCGCCGCCTCGGTCGCGGTCTCGCATGTTAGCTACAGGGTGCTCGAGGACGGGGCCGGGCGCTGGCTGCATCGCCGGGCGGCGACCCGGCCGGTCGCGGTCGGCGCGGCGTGACCGGTTCCTGCTGTTGAAGGACACACCTTAACAAGTACCGTCATGGCCGGGCTTGACCCGGCCATCCACGGCCTTCCACCAGTGCTGAAGGCCGGCATCTAGCGCCCGGACATACCGCGCGGATGCTCGGGTCAAGCCCGGGCATGACGGTAGAGGAAACGGAGGGGCAGTACGGTCCTAAGCGCTAATTCTTCGCTGCGGAGAGTCGGATGATAACGTCGACGCGGGAGACGTCGCAGCCCGCGGGGGTCGGGGGCAGTTTCGACAGGGTCACGTGGTCGGCCGGAATGTCTTCCAGCATGCCGGTGCCCTCGAAGAAGAAGTGGTGGTGGTCGACGGCGTTGGTGTCGAAATAGACCTTGCCCGGCGCCACCAGCACCTCGCGCAACAGGCCGCACTCGGTGAAGCGGCGCAGGGTGTTGTAGACGGTCGCCAGCGACACCGGCACCTTGGCGCCCAGCGCCTCGGCATGCAGCGATTCGGCGCTGATATGCCGCTCACCCTGGCCGAACACCAGAGACGTCAGCGCGAGGCGCTGGCGCGTGGGCCTGAGGCCGGCGGCAGCAAGCCGCTCCGCGGGTGTCGGGGAGGGGTGAGATTCGTTCATCCCAATAATATGGTCCGATTTTTCACGAATTTGAAGCCCATGGTTGCATGGGTGGAATTCGTGCTCGCCCGAGGCTTGTGGACGCCGCCGCGCTCAGTCGCCGGTCTGAATCCGCTCGACAAGCTGCCCCACCGTCGGCACGAAGCCGTTCGAATAGAACGGGTCGTCGTGGAAGCGATAGGCGTTGTGGCCGGCAAACATCAGCTGATGCTGCACATCTTCCGAGTGGCTGATGTTCTGCAGCGTCTTCTGGATGCAGAAGCTGCGCGGATCGGCCTTCTTGCCGGTGGTGCCCGCCTCGGTCTGCGACCAGTTGGAGAAATGGCATGCCGACAGGCAGCCCATGCAGTTGATCTGGTCGGTCAGGATCTCGTTGGCGTTCTCAGGCGTGACGAAGATCACCGTATTGTCCGGCGTCTTCATCCCCTGGGTGAAGCCCTGGGCGACCCAGGCCTCGGCCCGGCTGCGGTCATGCTCGGTGAGATAGACCACGCGACCGCGGCGGCCGATCGGGAATTCCACCGTGTGGTCGCCCACCGGCTCGACCGAGAAGGCGACCTGGCGCTCCGACCGCTCCTGCAGGTCGTGCAGGAACGGGTTGATCACCGCCGAGGAATAGAAGCCGGTCGGGCTGAACTTGTTGAGCAGCACGTCGCCGGGCTGCAAGGTGCGCAGCTTTTCCCGCCAGGCCTCGGAAATCGGGCTTTCCTGGGTCAGCAGCGGCCGGGTGCCGAACTGGAAGGCGATCGGTCCCAACTCGGGATTGTCGATCCAGTCTTCCCACTCGCGCAGGTACCAGACGCCGCCGGCCATGACGATCGGGGTCTGGTCCAGGCCGAAGCTGCGCATCACCTCGCGCAGCGCCAGGACGCGCGGATAGGGGTCTTCCGGCCGGGCCGGGTTCTCGCTGTTCGACAGGCCGTTATGGCCGCCGGCCAGCCACGGGTCCTCATAGACCACGGCGCCAAGCCATTCCGGGAAACGGTTATAGGCGCGCCGCCACAGCGCGTTGAAGGCGCGGCCCGACGACACGATGGGATAGTAATAGACGCCGTATTCGGCACAGAGCTCGGCCAGCTTATAGGGCATGCCGGCACCGCAGGTGACGCCGTTGATCAGGCCCTTGGCGCCCTCCAGCACGCCGTGCAGGATGCGCTCGGCCGCGGCCATCTCCCACAGCACGTTCATATGGATGCGGCCGTTGCCGCCCGCGCGCTCATGCGCGACCTGGGCCTGGGTGATGCCGCCGCGAATGGCGTAGGCGATCAGCTCCTCATGCCGCTCCCGCCTTGTGCGGCCGTAATAATGCTGCGGGATCAGATTCCCGTCTTCGTCATAGGAATCGGCATTGACGCCCGAGAAGGTGCCGACGCCGCCCGCCGCCGCCCACGCGCCGGAACTTTCGCCGTTGGAGACAGAAATCCCTTTGCCGCCTTCGATCAGCGGCAGGGTTTCCTTTCCGGAAATCCTGATCGGATTCAATGTCTTCAACTCGTCCCTCCGTCCAGGTGCATAATGCGCCGCACCCGGATTCCGTTCTATTCCTACGACCTATATAGGAGTCGTGGCGAAAATAGGGAGTAGGCCCGCCCGAGACATCATGCCGTTGCTATACGGCGCGATGTCCCGGGCGGATGCGGATCAGCTCGCGGCCTGCTTGGACAGGTCCTCGCCGGTTGCCTGGTCAACGGCCTTCATCGACAGCTTGATCTTGCCGCGGTCGTCGAAGCCGATGACCTTGACCTTCACCTCGTCGCCCATATTGACCACGTCGGTGGTCTTATTGACCCGCTGCGGGGCGAGCTCGGAGATATGAACCAGGCCGTCGCGCGAACCGAGGAAGTTCACGAAGGCGCCGAAATCGACCACTTTCACGACCTTGCCGACATAGATCACGCCCAGCTCGGGCTCGGCGACGATGCCCTTGATCCAGGCGATCGCCTTTTCCGACGCGGCGGCGTCGGATGAGGCGACCTTGATCGTGCCGTCGTCCTCGATGTCGATCTTGGCGCCGGTGACCTCGGTGATCTCGCGGATCACCTTGCCGCCGGTTCCGATCACTTCGCGGATCTTGTCCTTCGGGATCGAGATCACGGTGATGCGCGGGGCGTTGTCGTTGACCGTATCGCGGGCCGAGGTGAGCGCCTTGGCCATCTCACCCAGGATATGGACGCGGCCTTCCTGGGCCTGGCCGAGCGCGATGCGCATGATCTCCTCGGTGATCGAGGTGATCTTGATGTCCATCTGCAGCGCGGTGACGCCGGCCTCGGTGCCCGCGACCTTGAAGTCCATGTCGCCGAGGTGATCCTCGTCGCCCAGGATGTCGGAGATGACCGCGAACCGCTCACCTTCCTTGATCAGGCCCATCGCGATGCCGGCGACCGGCCGGGCCAGCGGCGCGCCCGCATCCATCAGCGACAGCGACGAGCCGCAGACCGTGGCCATCGAGGACGAGCCGTTGGACTCGGTGACCTCGGACACGATGCGGATCGTGTAGGGGAAGTCTTCCTTCTTCGGCAGCACGGCGTGCAGCGCGCGCCAGGCCAGCTTGCCGTGACCGATTTCGCGGCGGCCCGGGGAGCTCATGCGGCCCGCTTCGCCGACCGAATAGGGCGGGAAGTTGTAGTGCAGCATGAAGTGCGAGCGATATTCGCCGGTCAGCCCGTCGATGATCTCCTCCTCCTGGCCTGTCCCCAGCCTGGTCATGACCCGCGCCTCGGTTTCGCCGCCGGTCAAAGGGGCGGCACCGTGAGCGTCGGGCCA
>CAZNNJ010000522.1:0-4672 GCA_964574305.1 uncultured Rhodospirillales bacterium
GGCCTATGGGGTATCCGTGGCGACCGGCAGGGCGTTCATGCCCTGGTGCGTGCGCAACACCGCGCTGTGGCAGGCGCCAGGGGCATCGTGATGTGCCAGTCCGGAAGCCTATGCGCGGGGTTCTGCCTTGGATTTTTCGCCATACCCCCTCCTCCCCACCAGCTCCGGCTGTTTGCCAACGAGGTCGTCCAGGGTCATGCCGCCGGGCGTGGGATGACCATCGACACCCATGCCGGTATTGACGGATTTGACGATCTCCTCCGCCAGCGGGCCTCCATAGAAAGCTGTGGCACCGTGCTCGGCGAGATTGTGCAGCGTCTTGGCCAGCTCAGGCGATTTCAGGGTCTCGCCGACCTGAAGCGGCGTGCCGTCCGGCTTGTAGTAATGCGCCTTGAGGTCCGGCGCATTGGCGAGGAAATCCTTGGCCGTGGTCAGCCACCAGTTGAGCCGGGGGGAGACGGCGAACCCGTCCTCGGCCAGCTTGATCGCTGGCTCGAACAGCTTGGCCCAGGGCAGCTTGCCGTAGTCCTTGTGCAGCGCCTCCATCAGCCGGACGACGCCGGGCACACCGACCGGCTTGCCGCCGACGAAGGCATCGGGAAAGCCCAGCGGCTGCCCATTTTCCTGGAGGAACAGCGTCTCGGCGGCCGAGGCCGGGGCGGTCTCACGCCCGTCATAGACGATCAGCTTGTCGGCCGCGCGGTCGTAGAAGGTGAGGAAGCCGCCGCCGCCGAGGCCGGAGGATTGCGGCTCAACCAGTGTCAGCACCAGCTGGGTGGCGATGGCGGCATCGGCGGCGCTGCCGCCCGCGGCCAGCATGTCGGCCCCCGCCTTGCTCGCCAGCGGGTTGGCGGCAGCCACCATGTATTTATGGGTGACGACCTCCTGCTTGGCGATCTTCTGCGATTCGCCCTCAGGATCGGAGGCGGCCGGGGACGGCCCAGCCAATGCAGCGAAAAGGCCGGCGAGTACGAGGATTTTACGGTCGAGCATACGCCGACCTTAACCGCACGAACCGAACTTGCAAATGGGGCCTAGCGCCGCCGCGCGTTGCTTTCAACCAGCTCGGCCAAGCCCAGGAAGGCCGGGAATTCCTCGGTGATCACATAGGTCGCGATCGGCTCGAGGAAGGCGCGCATCCGGCCCTTGGCGACGAAGCGCGGGCGGAACTGCGAGCGGTCGAAGAACTCGCCCATCTTGGGCACGATGCCACCGGCGATGAAGACGCCGCCGCGCGCGCCGGCGGTGAGCGCCAGGTTGCCGGCGACGGTGCCGAGCAGGGCGCAAAAAATCTCCACCGCCTCGACCGCGATGGGATCCTCGCCGCTGATCGCGCGGCGCGACACATCCGCCGGCTCGAGATGCGTCGGCGCGACGCCGTCGAGGGCCGACAGGCCGGCATGGAGCGTGGTCAAGCCCTTGCCGCAGATCAGCGTCTCGGCCGAGACATGGGCGCGGCCGGTGCGATGCAGCCAGGCGACCAGCGCGACCTCTCGATCGGTGACTGGCGACAGGGTGACATGCCCGCCCTCGCCCGAGAGCGGCACCCAGCGGGTTCCGCCACCGGCCTCATCGACCGGCACGACGATCGAAACGCCGAGGCCGCTGCCCGGGCCGATGATGCCGACCGGCGCACCTGCCGCGGATGAACCGGCGCCAACCTGCCGCCGCGCGTCGGGGGTGATACGCGGCACAGCCAGCGCCACGGCGACGAAATCGTTGATGACGTCGAGATGGGCGAGGTTCACGTCCTTGGCCAAGCCGGAGATCGAGAAGGACCAGGGATGGTTGGTGAAGGACAGATAATCGCCGGTGACCGGCCCGGCGACCGCGACGGCGCCGATGGTCGGGCGGCGCAGATCGGCCTGATCCAGCCCCTCGAAATAGGCCGTGATCGCATCCTGGAGGGAGGCGTAGGAGGCGACCGGGAGAACCTTGATGGAGGTCGCAACCCCATTCTGCAGGACGGCAAAGCGGGCATTGGTGGCGCCAATGTCGCCGATCAGCGCTAACTCCATGGACTGCTCCCTCGTCGTACGCCTGCGCAGCCAAACTACGTGACGGCCCGGTGGCTGGCAACGATCTATACGCCTTCGGCCTGTGCGCGGTTTACTGCCGCCCAGATGCAGCTCACCCCCGCCCCGGATTGGCCGTGGCGAGGGTGAGAGTCTCGATCGGAAATGCGGATTATTTCTTGTGCATCGCGTCCTTCATGCCACCCACCGCATTCTGGACCTTGCCGGCGGTCTTCTGCGCCTTGCCTTCGGTCTTCAGCTTGGTGTCGCCCATCACCGAGCCAGCGGCCTGCTTGGCTGCGCCCTTGGCCTGTTTGGCCATGCCTTTAACCCGATCTTTATTCATTGCCATTCCCTCCAGACCAGCCGGACTGAAGCGCCCGGCTTTCTGGCTATCTAACGTTGACTGTGGAAGAAGGTTTCCGATGGCGCGTTTTGCGGCGTCCCGTGCCATGTTACGCTCGTCCGGACGAGGACGGCCGACACGATGACGCACACGCTTACCGGCGCCTGCCATTGCGGCGCCCTGCATCTGACTTTCGAGACGCCGACGCAGTTGGAGGCTCTGCCGCTGCGAGCCTGCGCCTGTTCATTCTGCCGCAAGCATGGCGTGCGCACGACGAGCGACCCGGCCGGCACGGTGACGTTCAGGGTCGGCGATCCCGGCCTGCTGCAGCGCTACCGCTTCGGCACGCGGACGACCGAAACGCTGATCTGCCGCAATTGCGGCATCTATCTCGCCGCCGTCACCGAGATCGAAGGGGCGCTCTATGCCGTCATCAATGTCAATGCGCTGGACGACCCCAGCGCGTTCGAGCGCCCGCCCGAGATCATGAATTACGACGGGGAAAGCGCCGGGCAGCGGCAGGCGCGCCGGCGGGTGAAATGGACGCCGGCAACGCTCGACGTGGGCCACGCCGCCCGCTAAACACTCCTGGCATTACCGGTTTGGGGAGGAAGACGATGTCCGTTGAAGACGACAAGCGGCAGCTGCATGAGCTGGCCCTGCGCTATGCCCGCGCCTGCGACACGCACGATGCGGAGGAGTTCGCGGCGATCTTCACCGAGGACGGCCAGATCGTCTCCCCCGGCCACACCATGACCGGCCGCGACCAGATCGTCGCGGTGGTGCCGTCGGCGCTGAAGCAGATGTATCTGCGGACCATGCACCAGGTGCATAACGATCTGGTCTGGATCGACGGCGAGACGGCGCGCGGCGAGACCTATTGCACCGCGCACCACCTGACCCAGGAATCCGACACGGTGGCGTCGGACTACATCATGTCGATCATCTACGACAACCAGTACCGCAAGGTGGAGGGGCGCTGGTATTTCAGCCACCGCAAGCTGAACCTGCGCTGGTCGAAGACCGACAAGGTCGATATTTCGGGCAAATAGCAGCTACAGATTTGCCTTCGTCCAGGCGGCGATGCGGCCGGCATCCATCGCGCCCGCCGTCTGGGCCTTCAGCTTGCCGTCCTTGAACAGCAGCATGGTGGGAATGCTGCGGATGCCGTAGCGGGCAGCGATCACCTGCTCCTCGTCCGAGTTCAGCTTGAGCAGCCGCACGTCGGGCTCGAGCATCTGGGCCGCGCGCTCGAACTGCGGGGCCATGCTGCGGCAGGGGCCGCACCAGGGCGCCCAGACATCGACCAGGACCGGGATGTCGTTCCTGGCCGTATGGCGCTCGAACGAGGCCGCGTTCACCGCGAGCGGCGCGGCCGCGAACAGCTTAGTCTTGCAGGTTCCGCAACTGGCCGCCGCCGCTGGCCGGTTGCCCGGCACGCGGTTGATCGCCCCACAATTGGGACAGACGATATGCTTGGATTCGCTCATTTTCCGTCTCGGAACCGAAATACGGAAATAGAGGTAGTCGCGGCCGTGCCCGGTTCAAGCGGATCCCGGGTTAGCGGACAGCCTTCGCAACGCGGTCGAACGCCATCAGCGTGTCGATCAGTTCCGGCAGCTCCTTGAGCGGCACCATATTGGGACCATCCGACGGGGCGCAGTCCGGATTTTCATGCGTCTCCATGAACACGCCGGCGACGCCGACGGCGACCGCGGCACGGGCCAGGATCGGCACGAAGCGCCGGTCGCCGCCCGACCGGTCGCCCAGCCCGCCCGGCTGCTGCACCGAATGGGTGGCGTCGAAAATCACCGGGTGCCCGGTCTCCGCCATCACCGGCAGGCCGCGGAAATCGTTGACCAGTGTATTGTAGCCGAAGCTGACCCCGCGCTCGGTCAGCAGCACGTTGGGGTTGCCGGACTCCGTCACCTTGCGGGCGACATTTTCCATGTCCTTGGGCGACAGAAACTGCCCCTTCTTCACGTTGACGACGCGGCCGGTCCTGGCCGCCGCGACCAGGAGGTCGGTCTGGCGGCAGAGGAAGGCCGGTATCTGAAGCACGTCGACCACCTCGGCGAGCGGGGCGCACTGCTCCCGCTCATGCACGTCGGTCAGCACGGGCAGGCCCCAGCGCTCGCGGATTTCGGCGAAGATCGGCAGCGACGCCTCCAGCCCCAGGCCACGCGGCGTGCCGGCGGAACTGCGGTTCGCCTTGTCGAACGAAGTCTTGTAAATCAACCCGATCCCGGCCTTTTCCGAGATTTCCTTTAGCCCGTGGCTGGTCTCCGTGCCGGGGTCGCGGCTTTCGAGC
>CAZNNJ010000523.1:0-4672 GCA_964574305.1 uncultured Rhodospirillales bacterium
GCTTTGCTCCGGTTAAGGAATTACGGGCGGTCGGACGCGCGGGCCGCCGGGACGCCTGGTGGGACACCCGCCATCGTACGGCTCACCCAGCCGCAATACCGTCAGATCGTCGCCGACGTCTTCGGTCCCGACATCAAGATCGGCGGCCGCTTCGAGCCGGACATCAGGGAAGCCGGTTTGATCGGGATTGGGGCAGGGCGGGCCAGCATTCCGGCCGCCGGCGTGGAGCAGTACGCCAATATGGCGCGGTCGATCGCCACGCAGGTGCTCGACCGTCGCCATCGCGCGATCATGGTCGACTGCATGCCCGCATCCGCCGAGGCGCCGGACGACCGGTGCGCCCGCCAGTTCGTCGCCAAGACCGGGCGGCTGCTCTACCGCAGGAAATTGACGGAGGAGGAACTCGGGCAACTGGTCACCGGGGCGGCCGCGGCGACCGAGACGGTGGGCGACTTCTATTCCGGCCTGCAGATGACGCTGACCAGCATGCTGGAATCGCCGCAGTTCCTTTTCACCTGGGAATCCGACGAGCCCGATCCCCGCCACGACGGTCTTCGCCGGCTCGACGCCTACTCCAAGGCGGCAAGGCTCAGCTTCTTCCTGTGGGATACGGCGCCCGACATTCAGCTGCTCGACGCGGCGGAGCACGGGGAGCTGGACAACGCGAAGGGAATCGCCGGGCAGGTGGATCGGCTGATGGCATCGCCCCGGCTGGAGGTCGGAGTTCGGGCCTTCTTCTCCGACATGCTGGGCTTCGACGGTTTTGAGAGCTTGTCGAAGGATCCGGTCATCTATCCTCCATACAGCTCAGGCGTCGCGTCGCAGGCGCTAGAGCAGACGCTGCGGACTATCGCCGACCATCTGCTGGTGCGGGAGGGGGATTACCGCGATCTGTTCACCACGCGGAAGACCTTTCTGTCGCGGCCGCTGGGGCCCGTCTACAACATCCCGGTGCCGCCGGGCGCGGCGCCGGACGGCTGGCAGCCCTATGAATTTCCCGAGGGCGATCCCAGGGCCGGAATCCTGACGCAGATCAGCTTCCTGGCGCTGCATTCCCATCCAGGGCGCAGCTCGCCGACATTGCGGGGCAAGGCGCTGCGCGAGACGATCCTGTGCCAGAAGGTGCCGGACCCGCCGGGCAACGTGAATTTCAATATCGTCCAGGACACGAAGAATCCGGTCTACAAAACGGTCCGCCAGCGCCTGACCGCGCACCGTACCCAGGCGACCTGTGCCGGCTGCCACAAGCTGATCGATCCGATCGGGCTCGGCATGGAGAATTTCGATTCGATCGGCGGCTACCGTGCGACCGAGAATGACGCGGCGATCGACCCCAGCGGCGAGCTTGACGGTGTGGCGTTCAAGGATGCGGTCGGGCTGGGCCAGGCGGTGCATGATCACCCCGCGACGCCGGCCTGTCTGGTTCAGCGGCTCTACGCCTATGCGGTCGGCCGTTCTCCCACCAGGAGCGAGGCCGACTGGCTCAAGTCCGATCTGCAGAAGGACTTCGCGGACCATGGTTACCGGCTGGCGCCGCTGATGCGGCGGATCGTGACCAGCGATGCTTTTTTCCGTGTGCTGCAGCCGGACGCGGAGTCCCCGCCAATGCGGTCGGCGGCACTCGATAGCGGTGTCCAGCCGGGAGGTGGGAAATGAACAGGCTTCGACATATCAGCCGGCGTGGATTGTTGCGCGGGATGCTGGGAGCAGGGGCCGTCAGCGTGGCGCTGCCGTTCCTCGACTGCTTCCTGAACACCAACGGTACTGCGCTGGCCGACGGCGCGCCGCTGCCGACCCGTTTCGGCACCTGGTTCTGGGGCTGCGGCCTCACACCCGGCCACTGGGAGCCGAAAACCGTCGGGCCGAACTACGAAATGGCCGACGAGCTTCGGGTGCTGGCGCCCTTCAAGGATCAACTCAGCATCTTCACCGGGTTCAAGGCCGTCCTCGACGGCAACGCCTGGGTGCCCCATGTCTCGGGGCAGCGTGGCGTGTTGACCGGAACCACCGGCAAGGAACCGGATCCCAGCCTGGATGTGCTGATCGCCGAGGCCATCGGCTCGGCCACGCGATTCCGCTCGCTCGAGGTTTCCGCGATGGGCATCGCGACTCACACGGTAAGCCGGCGCAGCAACAGCGTGATCAACGTATCGGAAGGATCGCCCGTCCAGCTCTATACGCGGCTGTTCGGGCCGGAGTTTCGCGATCCGAATGCCGCCGATTTCAAGCCCGACCCGCATGTCATGGCCGAGAAGAGCGTGCTGTCCGCGATCAAGGAGCCGCGCGACAGCCTCGCCCGCAGGCTGGGCGCGGTAGACCGCGCGCGGCTCGATGAGTATTTCACCTCGCTCCGCCAGTTCGAACAGCAATTGACGCTTCGGCTTCAGAAACCGGCGCCGCTGGAAGCCTGCTCGATACCGAAGAAGCCCGACGAGCTGCCGGCCGGCACGGACGTTGACAGCACTTTGGCCAATAACCGGCTGTTCTCGCAGCTTCTGGCCTACGCGCTGGCCTGCGACCAGACACGCGTGATCAACGTATCGTTCACCGACGGCGCCTCGTCGCTGCACAAGACCGGCGAGTCGACCACACAGCATATCCACACGCACGAAGATCAGATCGACGAGACGCTCGGCTATCAGCCTGGCGCCTATTGGTTCGAAAGCCGGATCATGGAGGGCCTGGCGACATTGCTTGCAACGCTCGAGGGCGTGCGCGAAGGCGACGGCACGCTGCTCGACCGGACCCTCATCTATGCGCTCAGCGAGTGCGGCTACGCCAAGATGCACTCGATGGAAAATATCCCGCTGTTCCTCGCCGGCGGGAAATCGGTTGGCAAGATCAGGCCGGGCATCCACGTGGCGGCGGACGGCGAACCCGCGACTCGTGTCGGGCTCACCATCCAGCAGTGCCTGGGCCTTCCGGTGAACAGCTGGGGCGTGGGCTCGATGCGCACAGCCCGGATCGTCGGCGAGATGGTCGCATAGCATGCGTATCGCACCCGTCCTTGTCGTCTTCCTCGTCATCGCGGCCTCGCTAGCGATCGTGCGGGGTTACGATTTTACGCCGCCGGTGGCCGCCGCGCCCGACTTCGCCGAGCCGGCGATGCCGATGGGCGTACTGCTCGAGCCGTCGGTCCAGGGCAGGACGCTGGAGGCCGGGCGCGCGGCCGAATTTGCGCCCGCCTATTTCACCGACGCCAACGGGATGGCCCTCTACAGCTTCGATGGCGATTCCGCCGGCAAGCCAAGCTGCGCCGGCGATTGCGCCGTTGGCTGGCCGCCCCTCCTGGCCCAGGCGGACGCCGTCCCGTTCGGCGACTGGTCCGTAGCCGAACGCGGCGGCGGCGCGAAGCAATGGATGTACAAGGGCCGTCCGCTCTATCGCAGCGTCAGGGATGCCAAGCCCGGAGAGACCAACGGCGCCGGCATCGACGGCGTGTGGCATACGGTCTTCCTGGCCGACGCACCCGACGCGATCGCTTCGCCGGACGGCGTCACGATCCAAAGGCTGGTCAATGCCGGTGGCGAGACCTTCGTCGATCAGGACGGCATGACGCTCTACACATCCGATGCCGATGCTGCGGCTGGCAGGCCGGTCTGCGATGGTCCCTGCATCAAGAGCTGGAAGCCGCTTCTCGCCGGCGAGCTTACCAAGCCGATCGGCGACTGGTCACTGGCGGCACGGATGGACGGGACACGGCAGTGGGCCTATCGCGGCCGTCTGCTCTATAGCTTTAGCGGTGACGCGAAACCCGGCGATGTCCACGGCCAATATGTCGACAGGGGGTGGCGCCCGGCGACTGTTAGGCGATATTTCACGCCGGCCGAGGTGGCAACGCGCATCATCGAAGGCTGGCCGGCCTTTGTGACGGCTGGCGGCATGACGCTCTATGCGCGCGACTCCTTCCGCTTCAGCGGCGGCGGCGGCCATAGCGTTCGTGGCGATTCGCCGCCTGTTGCCGCAACCGGGCGCGCGATCGGTCCCGGCGGCTGCGTGGGCGCCTGCATCCAGGAGTGGACTCCGTTGAAGGCCCGGGCGGACGCGGTGGCTTCGGCTTACTGGTCGATCGTGACCAGGGACGATGGAACGCGGCAGTGGGCCTATCAGGGCTATCCGCTCTATACCTATGCGAAGGACCGGAAACCCGGCGATATGGTGGGGCGCGATCTGTGGAATCTGACCGACGGGACCCACGCTCTTTATTGGCGGCCCGCGAGCCCCTGACCGCGATCTGCTCTAATTTCGGCGGCGCGCGCCGGCCATCCAGCCATATTGGCGGGGGCTGACCCCGACCGCCCGCCTGAAGGCAAGGGAAAAGCTGCTGAGCGACGGGAAGCCGAGCTCGATCGCCACCTGCTTGACCGTCAGCTTCGAACCGGCGAGCAGCTCCTTGGCTGTCTCCAGCCTCACTGCCTGGATGTGGTCGCTCAGGCTTCGCCCGGTCGTCTGCAGAAACGCGTGCGCGAGATAGCGGGGGCTCAGCCCGCAACCGGCGGCGATATCGGCTCGGGTCGGCCATGTCCGCCCACGGGCGTGCAGAATGTCATCGATACAGCGCAGCTGCCAGGGCGACAGCTGTCCCCGAACCGGTTTGGGGGTAGCCATGGAATCGAATGCCCGCGCCAGCTCGAAGCCGTAGACGAGCTGGGCGAACACCAGGCTGGGTTCG
>CAZNNJ010000524.1:0-4201 GCA_964574305.1 uncultured Rhodospirillales bacterium
GGGATGAAGAGACCTGCCCCGGCAACGGGGTAAGGCGCTTCATCCCTACTCTACCCGACAACCGGCCCGCCCTCTGACTCTGGTTTTTGGGAATTCGCCGCGCTCGACGCGCGTTAGCGGGCGTCACCGTCCCGGCCGAGACCCGGTCGGGGCTCGGCGAGCCGCAAGGCGAGTAGCACGCGGCCCGTCAGGGAACGCCAGAGTCCACGCGCCCTATACCGAAACCGCGCGAAGCCCGCGCCGCCGAGATCGTGCGGTCACCGCGATCGAGAATCCATGATGCCCCGTTCCGGAACGATGCTTTACATAGGGCGAGCCGGCGTAACGGCCGAAGCGCTCAGATGCGTTGTGGACTTCCCGGATGGACGGCATGACCGATTGGGATGATTTTGCGAACCTGTTGAAGATCGCCGGGATAACGGCCCCTGCCGGCGCCTTCGTTGCATGGCTCGCCTTTCGCTATCTCGGCAAGAAATGGCTCGACGCCAGATTCGAGGAGCGCCTGCAGCGGCTCAAGCACGAGCAGAACGCCGAGATCGAGCATGTTCGATTCCGCATCAACGAGATGCTCGATCGCCGGATCAAGCTGCACCAGAAGAGTCTGGAGGTGCTGCCGCTCTGCTGGGCCAAGGCGACGGAAGCATTTCAGGAGGCGCACCGATCGTTAGCGGCGTTGCGGCAGTACCCGGACATCGGCCGATTGGACGACGCCAGGTTTGACGCTTTTCTTGGCGCATCGTCTCTGCACGAGGTTCAGAAGGACGAGCTGAGATCAGCGGGGGACCTCGCCGCAAGGCAAAAACGCTTCCAGGAGATTTCCAACGCCGAGCAGGCCTACAAGGCCAGGGGCAAGCTGACCGAGTTCCAGGATTATCTCTTCACGAACAGGATCTTCATGAGCGCCCCCATAAAGGATCTTTTCGATCAGCTCCAACGCCTCCTGGCCGATGCGCTGCTCGAAGACGAGATCAACGGCGAGATCCCGTCCGGACCGCGCGAGCACGCCAAGCGCGCTGCCTTGTTCGAAAATTACGACCGCCTGTTCACCAGCCTGGAAGCTGAAATTTCGCGGCATTTCTCCGAAGGGCGTTCCGACCAAACGTCTGCCTGAGGACACGGAAAAACCATGGGACCTATCGCGTCGGCTCCCTCGCAAGCCTCGCTGCGGCGCTAACTTGGAACGTCCTTGACGGCAGTATAATACGACCCTAAATCTAGGGTCATATTAGGGGGCGCGAATGGTTCATACTGCTCAATTCACCGCTGCCGAAGCCGCGTTCGTTCTGCGCGAGCCCGTCCGTGCCGTGAAGAAAGCCCTGGACGCCGGCCCGGTTCGCCCGGTGCTGCTGCGCCGCGCCGGCGCGTCCGTGCGCGCGATCGAATGGCGCGATCTCTTCTATCTCTACGCCGTGCGCGCGCTGCGCGATGAACTCACGCCCAAGGCGCGCACGGAATTCTATGACGCACTCCAGCAGACGCCGATCGAGCGGCATGACGAAGTCCGGTTCGGCCGGTTCCGGATCTCGGTCAGCGACCTGGTAGCAGAGGTCGAGCGGCGCACGACGGACCTCGCGGAGCTTGCGGAAAAGGTTGCGTTTCGAACCGATGGCGAGCCCGTGCTGAAGGGGACGGAGATCGAAGTCTACCGGATCACCGCGCTGCTTGATGGCGGAGCGTCGATCGCACAGGTGCTGGAGGACTATCCCTCGCTATCGCGCGAGAAAGTGGAGACGGCCAAGGCCTACGCGGACGCCTATCCCAAGGCCGGCCGGCCCTATCCGCGCACCAGTGTCAAACGGGCCTTGCAGGGTGCTGGGCTGGAAGCGCTCGACGATGCCTGATACCAGCCCGCGTGGATGAAATATCTCCTCGACACGAATGTCCTGCGCGAACTCGGCAAGACTTCCCCACACAAGAATGTGGCCGCCTGGCTGAAGACTGTCGACGACAACGATCTTGCGATCAGCGCCCTGTCTGTCCGTGAGATCGCCAAAGGCGTCGAAAAGCTGAGGAAGACGAAGCCACAAACGGCGGCGGCGCTGGCCGCGACCGTCACGGCGATCTTCGACGCATTCGAAGGACGCATCCTGCCTGTCGGCAGGTCCGTTGCCATGGCATGGGGCGAGGCTCTGGCCGACAGCGAAAAGCACGTCGATGACGCAGGTCTTGCCGCCACCGCGCGCGTGCATGGCCTGATCGTCGTCACCCGCAACGTCAAGGACTTCGACGGGCGCGGCGTGACGTTGCTCGATCCGTTCAAGGTTATTCGCCGGCCACGCGCGTAGGCTGGCTACACGCTGCCTGGGGCCGTTCCGGCAGTTCGCGGCGGATTCCGAAAATACCCCATCCTCAACGTTCGGCTCGCCCTTCCATCGACATCAGCGCGGTCAGTGCTTTCTCCCGATAGCGTTCGGCCAAATCGCTTCTATGAGAGTGATACAAACCCAATGCTCCGGGGAAATCTCCGCGTGTCTCGATCGCACATGCCTTGAGGATCGCGGCAGCAATGACTGCATTGGCGCAGCCATCGTCGCGCACGCGGGCGAGCGCATCCTCGACCGAAAGATTCCAAAATCGTCCGATAGCGGGGGCCCAGCTCGAGTTGATCTGAAAGGGCCCCAGATCGCTGGAACCATTGCTATCGGCGACGGCCTCGCCTAGTCGGCGAAGAAGTTGGCATTGTTGGCCGCCATCGCTAGAATCTGGCGCTGACGCTTCGTAAGGCAGATCTTCTTCGGTACATCTTCCCAGGAAAAGCCGACGTTTGAGAGAAGACTTGCCTGATGAACCGGATCAACAGCAAAAAGTTTATTTTCAACGAAGTAGCTGCTCCACGACTCTGGATAATTATCGAGACGAATTATTTTTCCGATAGGCTGATTTAAATCAACATGCTGGACCAGGGCGAAGTACGTGAAGCCGATCTCCCGGGCCACCGCCTCCAACAGCGAGAAGAGGTCCGCTTGTGTTCTTGAGAGTTGGGCCTTCGCGACGAACTCTTCAGCAACCTCGAGACAGGACATGGGCAGCTCAACGGTTCCGACTGAGCGCTACGGCCCGAACGCCGACATGAGGCGTAGGATGGTCGTCTCAGCGACCCCTTCCATGCCTTAAAGCCTTGCCCAAAAATGGAGCCGCTTGCTTGCGGCTCCAGTTGGGGAAGAAACGCTCAATTAAGCGTCGTCGGGTAGCCTGCATAGATAAACGCGCCTTGTAAAGAGACATTATCGGGTAATTTCAATTCCATACCGGGCTTTTATTTTATATATTGAAATATTCATATGAAAAAATACGAACTCTATTGCAATATACGATAGATATATCTATCAATGATTTTTCATTAATAGGATTTATATTGTGTGAGACTGCCTATTAAAGGGCTTTCCGGCATGGAGACAGGCGGAGACATCCCCTTGCGACGACGCCCTCGACCGCGTCGAGCGTTCTGCCCCGGAGCTCCGCCACCAAGCCCTGTGCCTCGCCCCCTACACCTGGATTGACCATATTGGAACCGCAGCTCGTACCGCCCGGATATTTATCATCAATGTGATAAGACCGACCAACGGACGGCGTGGGCGGAGGCCACGCTTTACACGCCCGGCAGCGGAGGGGGATATGCCGTGTCCGAACGCAAACCCGCGCTGCGGTCGCCGGGCCGGGACAGCCATCCGGCACGATCGACGGCGCGACGATTCGGCCTTGCCCGCAGGCCGATGGAGATAGGCATGCCGACTGCAGCCGTAGCCGAGGTTCCCAGCCACGTTCCGCCCGAACTTGTCGTGGATTTCGACATGTTCGCGCCGCCGGGCATCGAGGAGGACCCCCACCTCGCCTGGAAACGCGTGCAGGACGAACAGCCCGACATCTTCTGGAGCCCGCGCAATGGCGGCCACTGGGTGATGACCCGTGGCGAGGATATCAAGCATGTCCAGCAGACCTATCAGGATTTCTCCAGCCGCGAGCCCTTCGTTCCGCGGAACGTGCTGCCGATCCAGATTCTGGTCCAATCGGATCCGCCCGAGCACACCCCTTTCCGCCGCCTGATCATGCCCGCCTTCCTGCCCAAGGCGATTCGCGAGATCGAGACGAAAGCGCACGAGACGGCGATCCACCTGATCGAGCGGATCGCTCCGCGTGGCGAGTGCGAATTCGTCGCAGAGTTCGCCGGCGTTATGCCGATCGTCGCCTTTCTCACCATGAT
>CAZNNJ010000524.1:4211-4666 GCA_964574305.1 uncultured Rhodospirillales bacterium
CATGATGGGGCTTCCGCCCGAGGACGCGGCTATGCTGCGCGAAACCGTCGTGCCGGCCAACTCGCCCGAAAGCGGGGCGGCCTGGGCCAAGCGCGACGGCTATATCCGCAAGGCGATCGCCGAACGCCGCGAGCGGCCCCGCAATGACCTCCTCAGCCGCGTTATCCAAGGCGAGGTCGAGGGACGCCCCCTGACCGATCAGGAGGTCCACAGCCTCAGCCTTTTGTTGCTCGGCGGCGGTCTCGATACAGTCGCCTCGATGACGTCGTTCATAGCCCGCTTTCTGGCCCAGAACCCCGAGCATCGTCGTCAGTTGCGCGAGGATCCGTCGCTGTTGACCAACGCGATCGAGGAGCTCGCCCGCCGCTTCGGGACTTCCAACCTCGCGCGGACGGTCGCCCACGACATGAGCTACAAAGATGTTGAATTTCGCGAAGGTGACATGGTGCTGCTCC
>CAZNNJ010000525.1:0-4652 GCA_964574305.1 uncultured Rhodospirillales bacterium
TGATCGCCAGCGCCGGGCACACCGCCTCGCAGAGCTTGCAGGCGATGCAGCGCTCTTCACCGTTGGGATAGCGGCGCAGCGCGTGCTCGCCGCGGAAACGCGGGGAGAGCGGCCCCTTCTCGAAGGGGTAGTTGATCGTCATGCGCGGCTTGAACATATATTTGAACGTCAGCCACATGCCCTTTGCGATCTCGCTGAGGAACATGCTGCGCGCTGCGGAGTCGAGGAAAGCCATCTTTCAATACTCCGGGGTCATTGCGGGTTCGGCAGAGTGCCGGTCGCCAGCAGCACGCCGCCGATCACCATCAGCCAACCCAGCGAGAACGGCAGGAAGATCTTCCAGCCCAGCCGCATCAGCTGATCGTACCGGAAACGCGGCAAGGTCGCGCGCACCCACAGGAACAGGAACATCACGGCGCAGACCTTGACGATGAAATACAGCACGCCGGGAACCCAGGTGAACGGCGCAAACTGCCAGCCGAAGGGCGGCAGCCATCCGCCCAGGAACAGCATGGTCGTCAGCGCGCAGATCATGAACATGTTGGCGTATTCGCCGAGCATGAACAGCGCGAAGGTCATCGCCGAATATTCGGTGTTGAAGCCGCCGACCAGCTCTGACTCGCCTTCCGGCAGGTCGAAGGGCGGGCGGTTGGTTTCGGCCAAGCCCGAGATGAAGAACACCACCAGCATCGGCGACAGCAGCAGCCACTGCCACCAGGTCTGCTGGGTCGTGACGACGGCCGTGAGGTTGAGGGAACCGACGGTCAGCAGCACCGCGCCGATGACGAAGCCGATCGAGACTTCGTAGGACACCATCTGCGCCGCCGAACGCATCGCGCCCAGGAATGAGTATTTCGAGTTCGACGCCCAGCCGGCGACGATGATGCCGTAAACGCCGAGCGAGGAGATGGCGAAGAGATAGAGGATGCCGACATTGATGTTGGCGATCACCCAGCCGGCATCGAACGGCACCACCGCCCAGCCGACCAGCGACAGGGTGAAGGTCAGCATCGGCGCCATCAGGAACAGCGCCCGGTTCGACCCCGCCGGGATGATGGTTTCCTTCGTCATCAGCTTGAGGCCATCGGCGAATGGCTGCAGCAACCCGAACGGGCCGACGACGTTCGGCCCCATGCGCAGCTGCGCCAGCGCCAGGACCTTGCGCTCGAAATAGGTCACATAGGCGACGAAGATCAGCAGGACGACGATGACCGCCAGGACTTCGGCCAGGATGATGATCCCCTGGCCCGGCATGCTGGGCCAGAAGGTGTTATGCCAAAGGGAATTCCAGAACTCAGCCATGGGTCCCGGTCCTCTTCTCGCCGATACCGAAATCCTCCGTGCATTTCGCCATGGTCGGCGAGCACCGGCTGATCGCGTCGGTCATATAGTAATTGTCGATCGGCATGACGAACGGTGCGTCGGCGACGGTGCCGGTTGCGGCCAGCGGCGCCGGCTCGGCAGCGCTCACCGAATCGATGGAGCGGAAGACCGGCGCGGCCTCGGCGAGGCGGCGGCGCACCTGGCCCAGAGTGTCGTAGGGCAGCTTGTGGCCCAGCGCCTCGGCCAGCGCGCGGACGATCTTCCAGTCCTCGCGCGCCTCGCCCGGCGGGAACGCGGCCAGCCGGGCCAGCTGCGCCCTGCCTTCGGTGTTCACATAGGTCGCGTTCTTCTCGGTATAGGCCGCGCCCGGCAGGATCACGTCGGCGCGGTGCGCACCGGCATCGCCGTGATGGCCCTGATAGACCACGAAGGCCTTGCCCAACTTGGACATGTCGATCTCATCGGCGCCCAGCAGATAGACGATTTCGATCTCGCCCTTGGCCGTTCCGTCGAGAATGCCGTCCAGGTCGCGCCCGCCCTCGCCCGGCACAAAGCCGAGATCCAGCGCGCCCACGCGGGACGCGGCACGGTGCAGGAAGCTGAAGCCGTTCCAGCCCTCACGCGCGACATCGATCTTCGCCGCCAACGCCTGGATCGCCGCGCCATCGGCACGAGCGACCGCGCCAGAACCCAATATAATCATGGGGTTCTTGGCATTCTTTAAGACATCGGCAAAGGGATGCTTGCCCTCGGCCACCTCGGCCAGGGTCTGCGGCCCGGCGCCAAGATACTCATAGGGATAGGTCAGGTCGAGCTTGGCCCCGATCACCGCCGCATGGAAGTTCTCGCGCAGCGTCAGATAGCGCTTGCGGATGCGGGCATTGATGATCGGCGCTTCCCAGCGCGGGTTGGCACCGACGATCAGGATCGCGTCGGCCTGGTCGATCCCGGCGATGGTCGCGTTGAACAGATAGAACGCGCGGTTGGCCGGATCGAACTTGCCGCCGTCCTGGCGGCATTCCAGGTTGGGCGAGCCCAGCCCGGTCATCAGATCCTTGAGCGCGACCAGCGCCTCGGCATCGGCCATGTCGCCGGCGATGGCGGCGATCTTGGCCCCGTCGACGCCCTTCACCCGCGCGGCAACCGCCGCCAGCGCCTCGGCCCAGGAGGCCGGCGTCAGCTTGCCGTTCTTGCGGACATAGGGCTGGTCCAGCCGCTGGCGCATCAGCCCGTCGATGGCATGGCGGCTCTTGTCGCCGATCCATTCCTCATTGACGTCGTCGTTGGTGCGCGGCAGCACCCGCAGAACCTCTGGCCCGCGCACATCGATGCGGATATTGCTGCCGACCGCGTCGAACACGTCGACGCTGTCGACCTTTTTGAGTTCCCACGGCCGCGCCGAGAAGGAATAGGGCTTCGAGGTCAGGGCACCGACCGGGCAGACATCGACCAGGTTGCCGGACAGCTCGGACGAAATCGCCGCCTCGACATAGGTGCCGATCTCGACACCCTCGTTGCGGCCCATCAGCCCGATCTGCGGCACGCCGGCGATCTCGTCGGCGAAGCGGACGCAACGCGTGCACTGGATGCAGCGGGTCATGAAAGTCTGGATCAGGGGCCCGAGATATTTCTCGTTCACCGCCCGCTTGTGCTCGTTGTACCGGCCGCGGTCGAAGCCATAGCCCAGCGCCTGATCCTGCAGGTCGCACTCGCCGCCCTGGTCGCAGATCGGGCAGTCGAGCGGGTGGTTGATCAGCAGGAACTCCATCACGCCCTTGCGTGCGTTATGGACCAGCTCGCTGTCGGTCAGGATCTCCATCTTGTCGCTGCACGGCATGGCGCAGCTGGCGACCGGCTTGGGCGCGCCCTTCTGCTCGACCAGGCACATACGGCAGTTGGCCGGCACGGACAGGCGCTCGTGATAGCAGAAGCGCGGTACCTCGATGCCCAGCTGCTCGCACGCCTGGATGATCGACGTGCCCGGCGCAACCTCGATCGATATTCCGTTGATGGTCAGGGTCGGCATGATGCGATCCTCAGAACAGGCTGTCGTAGGTGCTGGGATAGCGGCGGCGCACGCGCCACTCGGCCACCGCCAGCCAGATGAAGGCCCCGGCGATCCCGGCGAAGATCGGCCCCATCGCCGTGATCAGGAAGCGGATGATCGGCCGGCGCATGAAATCCCAGTTCGTGTATTGCGTCTTGATCTCGCCCTTGGCCCAGGCCTTGTCGGCATCGATCGGCTGCACCCAGCCGGCCTCGGAGCCCAGCACCTGCGACGGAAGATAGACCTTGTGCATCTTCCCATCGTCCATCTTGATGACCTGCGTCGGCTGCGGCATCGCATGCGGCAGGTCGGGCCGCTGGATATAGAAGATCAGCCCAAACCAGGAGAGCGACAGCACCAGGAAGATTTTCCCGGTCCAGTTGCGTCCCGCCCCGATCGGGGCCCCTGAATCGACCGCCATCGTCATTCCGCGGCCATCCGCTGAGCATGGTAGTCCGCGATGCGCTGCTCGACCACCGGCCGGAAATGGCGCATCAGCCCCTGGATCGGCCAGGCGGCCGCGTCGCCATGGGCGCAAATCGTGTGGCCTTCGATATGGCGGGAGACGTCGAGCAGCATGTCGATTTCCTCAACCTTGGCGTTGCCGCGCGCCAGCCGCTCCATCACCCGCCACATCCAGCCGGTGCCCTCGCGGCACGGCGTGCATTGGCCACAGCTTTCATGCATGTAGAACTTGGCCAGCCTGGCGATCGCCTTTACCAGGTCGGTCGACTTGTCCATGACGATGACCGCGGCGGTGCCGAGGCCGGACTTCGCATCCTTCAGCGCGTCGAAATCCATCAGAACATCGTCGCAGATCTCACGCGGGATCATCGGGGTCGACGAGCCGCCGGGGATGACCGCGAGCAGATTGTCCCAGCCGCCGCGCACGCCGCCGGCATGCTTCTCGATGAGATCCCTGAGCGGGATGCTCATCTCCTCCTCGACATTGCACGGCTGGTTCACATGGCCGGAAATGCAGAAAAGCTTGGTGCCGACATTCTTCGGCCGTCCGAAACCGGCGAACCAGCCGGCGCCGCGCCGCATGATCGTCGGGACCGCCGCGATGGTCTCCACATTGTTGACCGTGGTCGGGCAGGAATAGAGACCGGCCATTGCCGGGAACGGCGGCTTGTTGCGCGGCTGGCCCTTCTTGCCTTCCAGGCTTTCGATCAGCGCGGTTTCCTCGCCGCAGATATAAGCGCCGGCGCCGAGATGGAGATAGATGTCCATCTCCCAGCCCGAGCCGCAGGCATTCTTACCCAGCAGGCCGGCCGCATAG
>CAZNNJ010000526.1:0-4648 GCA_964574305.1 uncultured Rhodospirillales bacterium
CATCCCCGTCTGGGTGACGATCTGGGTCATCACGTTTCTGACCAACCTGCTGATAGAGTTCGGCAGTCCGCTGGCGCTGAGGGTGGGCCAGTTCGTGGTGCCCCGCTCGCCTTTCCTGGCTGCGCTGGGCCAAGCGGTGTGGTTCCAGGATCTTGCGGCGGCCGCGATCGTCCTGGTCGGCTTGCTGCTGCTCGGCGTCGTCGGGCGGGCGGTGATCGGGCGGCGCCTGCTCGAGGCCTTCGACCAGATGATGGCCCGTATCCCGCTGGTCCAGTCGATCTATGGCGCGGCCCGCAAGCTGGTCCAGACCGTGCAGACCAAGCCCGACAGCGGCCAGCGCGTGGTGCTGATCGAGTTCCCGACGCCGGGGATGAAGGCGGTAGGGCTGGTCACCCGCACCTTCACCGACCCGGCAACCGGCACCGAGATCGCCGCCGTCTATGTGCCGACCACGCCCAATCCCAGCTCCGGCTATGTCGAGCTGCTGCCGACGACCGACCTGGTGCCGCTTCCCTGGACGGTCAACGAAGCCCTGACCTTCATCATTTCCGGTGGCGCGGTTGCGCCGGAGGGGTTCGTATGGTCGGGGCCGGTTCCGAATGACCGGGCCCCCTTGCGATAGCTTGTAGCGCCAGACGGCGGCTCATATAAACTGGCCCAAAATCATCTGCCTGGAACCGGGAAACCGCACCCATGACCGACGCTCAAAAGCTGTTCCCCGTACCCGCAGACGTCGCGGCGCGCGCGCTGATCGACGAGGCCGGATATCGCCGGATGTATGCGGAATCGGTTGGGAATACGGAGGGATTCTGGCAGGAGCAGGCCAAGCGGGTCGATTGGATCAAGCCGTTCAGCATCGTCAAGAACACCGACTTCAACCTACCGGTCTCGATCAAATGGTTCGAGGACGGGATGCTGAACGTCGCCGCCAACTGCCTGGACCGGCATCTGGAAACGCGCGGCGACAAGATCGCGATCATCTGGGAAGGCGACGACCCCAAGGATTCGCACAGAGTCACCTATCGCCAGCTGCACGAACAGGTCTGCAAGCTGTCCAACGTGCTGAAATCCAAGGGCGTCAAGAAGGGCGACCGGGTCACGATCTACATGCCGATGATCGTCGAGGCGGCGGTGGCGCTGCTCGCCTGCGCGCGGATCGGCGCCGTCCATTCCGTCGTGTTCGGCGGCTTCTCGCCCGAGGCACTGCGCGACCGCATCCAGGACAGCAAGTCGCGCATCGTCATCACCGCCGACGAAGGCCTGCGCGGAGGCCGGAAGATTCCGCTGAAGGCCAATGTCGACGCGGCACTGACCCAGTGCCCGTTCGTCGACAACACCATCGTGGTGCGCCGGACCGGCGACGAGGTTGCCTGGAACCCACGCCGCGACCACTGGTATCACGAACTGATGGACAAGGCCGCCGCCGACTGCGCGCCTGAGCCGATGGGCGCCGAGGACCCGCTGTTCATCCTCTATACCTCGGGCTCCACGGGTAAGCCCAAGGGCGTGCTGCATACGACCGGCGGCTATCTGGTCTGGGCGTCGATGACCCACCAATATGTCTTCGACTGTCACGAGGACGACATCTATTGGTGCACCGCCGATATCGGCTGGGTCACCGGCCATTCCTATGTCGTCTACGGCCCGCTGGCCAACGGCGCGACCACGCTGATGTTCGAGGGTGTTCCCAACTACCCGGACAGCAGCCGCTTCTGGGAAGTCTGCGACAAGCACAAGGTCAATATCTTCTACACGGCGCCCACGGCGTTGCGCGCGCTGATGCGCGAGGGCGAGGGGCCGGTGAAGAAGACCAGCCGGGCGACCCTGCGCGTCCTGGGTTCGGTCGGCGAGCCGATCAATCCGGAAGCCTGGCTGTGGTACCATAATGTGGTCGGCGAGGGCCGTGCGCCGATCGTCGATACCTGGTGGCAGACCGAGACCGGCGGCATCATGATCACGCCGCTGCCCGGCGCCATCGCCACCAAGCCCGGATCGGCCACCCTGCCCTTCTTCAGCGTGAAGCCGGAGATCGTGGACGGCGAGGGCAAGGTCCTGGAGGGTGCGACCGAGGGCAATCTCTGCATCGCCGACAGCTGGCCGGGCCAGGCGCGCAGCCTCTATGGCGACCATGACCGGTTCGGCCAGGTCTATTTCTCGACCTTCAAGGGCAGGTATTTCACGGGCGACGGCGCACGACGCGACGAGGACGGCTATTACTGGATCACCGGCCGCGTCGACGATGTGATCAATGTGTCGGGCCACAGGCTGGGCACCGCCGAAATCGAGAGCGCGCTGGTCGCCCACGCCAAGGTGGCCGAGGCCGCGGTCGTCGGATATCCGCACGAGATCAAGGGCACCGGCATCTATGCCTATGTCACGCTGGTCGCCGGCGGCGAGCCGACCGACGAGCTGCGCAAGGAGCTGGTGCTGTGGGTCCGCAAGGAGATCGGCGCGCTGGCCGCGCCCGACCTGCTGCAATGGGCCCCGGCCCTGCCCAAGACCCGGTCCGGGAAGATCATGCGCCGCATCTTGCGCAAGATCGCCGCCAACGAGCACGACCAGCTGGGCGATACCTCGACCCTGGCCGACCCCGCTGTCGTGACCGAGCTGGTCGGCAACCGGATGAACAAGGCGTAGCGGCGACGAAATACCTACGTAAGAGCAGCCTCCTCCGCCGGCGTACGCGCCCGGTTGAGCGCGGTCGGCAGCTTGAAGGTTACGTTCTCGCGCGCAACCGCGCGCTCCTCCAAGGTCACGTCGAAGCGGCGGCGCGCCTCGGCGACCACCTCCTCGACCAGCGATTCCGGCGCCGAGGCGCCGGCGGTCAGGCCCAGGCGGCGTACGCCGTCGAACCAATGCCAATCGACCTCGGCTGCGCGCGACACCATGATCGAGCGCTCGCAGCCATAGGCCTTTGCCACCTCGACAAGGCGGCTCGAGTTCGACGAGTTGGGCGAGCCGATCACCATCAGCGCATCGACCTCACCGGCGATAGCCTTGACCGCAGCCTGCCGATTGGTGGTGGCGTAGCAGATATCTTCCTTGCGCGGCCCCGTGATCTCGGGGAAGCGCACCTTGAGCGCGGCAATGACCCCCTCCGTCTCGTCGACCGACAGGGTCGTCTGGGTGCAGTAGGCGAGGTTATGCTCATCCTCGACCACCAGGCCGGCAACGCCCTCGGCATCCTCCAGCAACACCACCGCGCCCGGCGGCAATTGGCCCATCGTGCCGTCGACCTCGGGATGGCCGCCATGACCGATCAGCACGATCTGGCGGCCCTCGGCATGATGCCGCTCCGCCTCGCGATGGACCTTGCTGACCAGCGGACAGGTGGCGTCGAGTGAATGGAGCCCCCGCCGGTTGGCCTCGGCCGGGATCGATTTGGGCACGCCGTGGGCGGAGAAGACCACCGACGCCCCCTCCGGCACCTCGTCCAGCTCATCGACGAACAGGGCGCCCTTGGCCTCCAGCTGCTCGACCACGAAGCGATTATGGACAATCTCGTGCCGAACATAGACCGGCGCGCCGGAAACCTCGAGCGCGCGCTCGACGATCTGGATGGCGCGATCGACGCCCGCGCAGAAACCGCGCGGCCCGGCGAGCACGATGGTGAGCGGTGGAAGTGTCATGAGAAAGACATCCGACCGCACCCGGCGACTGTCAAGGGCACGGGGAAAATTTCAGAAAGTCGGCATCGCCTCGGCATTTGACTCCAGGCGATTCGCAGCCTAGCAGTGGGGAAGCCCAATACCCCGCCGCGGGAGAGATCGCCTTCGCTGGCGACGCCGAAGGAGCAACCGCCCCGGAAACTCTCAGGCACCGAGGACCGCTTCGGGGTGGGCGCTCTGGAAAGCAGATGGGTCCGTTCTCGGGCTTATCTCACCGACGGAGTAAGCGGACCGGTGGTCCGTGAATCTCTCAGGTTTTCGACAGAGGGGGCCCATCTCCGCGCTGGCTGGCGCGGTGGGTACTCTGTCGGGGGCAACGTGACCGATTCCGAAACGCTGAAGACCACGCCGCTCGATGCGCTGCATCGGGAACTGGGTGCCAAGATGGTGCCGTTCGGCGGCTATGCCATGCCGGTGCAATATCCGGCCGGCATCCTGACCGAGCATCTCCATACCCGCAAAGCCGCCGGCCTGTTCGACGTGTCGCACATGGGCCAAGTCCGGCTGATCGGCGATGGCGCCGTTGCTGCGATCGAGCGGCTGGTGCCCGGCGACATCCAGGCGCTGGCGCCAGGCCGCATCCGCTACACGATGCTGACAAATGAGCGGGGCGGCATCATCGACGACCTGATGATCGCGCGCCGCACCGGCGAGCTGGGGCTGGTGGTCAATGCCGGCACGAAGATGGGCGACATCGCCCATCTGACGGCCCATCTGCCCAAGGATGTGACCCTGGTCCACGAAGCCGAGCGGGCACTGCTGGCCCTGCAGGGGCCGGCCGCCGTGACAGTGCTGGCACGGCATATGCCGGGCATCGGCAAGACTGCCTTCATGACCGAAACCAGCGGGACCCTGGCCGGCATCGCGATCACCCTGACTCGTTCCGGCTATACCGGCGAGGACGGGTTCGAGCTGTCGATTCCGGCAGAGCGCGCGGTCGAGATCGCCCGCCTGCTGCTGGCCGAGGCCGAGGTGAAGCC
>CAZNNJ010000527.1:0-4648 GCA_964574305.1 uncultured Rhodospirillales bacterium
CATCGCGCTGATCGGCATCATCCTCCTGATCGGCATCGTCAAGAAGAACGCGATCCTGATGATCGACTTTGCCCTCGATGCAGAGCGCAACGAGGGCAAGGCCCCGCGCGAGGCGATCTTCCAGGCCTGCATGCTGCGCTTCCGCCCGATCCTGATGACCACGATGGCCGCCCTGTTCGGCGCCCTGCCGCTGATGCTGGGCACCGGCACGGGGTCGGAGCTGCGCCATCCGCTGGGCGTCGCGATCGTCGGCGGCCTGATGGTGAGCCAGGTGCTGACGCTGTTCACCACGCCGGTGATCTATCTCGCCTTCGACCGGCTGGCGACACGGCTGGGGCAGAAGACAGCGCCGCTGAAGGACGACGAGCCGGAGGGCGAACCGGCATGAACCTGTCGGCGCCCTTCATCCAGCGGCCGGTGGCGACCACGCTCTTGACCATGGGCATATTGCTGGCCGGGATCATGGCCTTCCGGCTGCTGCCGGTGGCGCCGCTGCCGCAGATCGAGTTCCCGGCCATCGCCGTCCAGGCCTCGATGCCGGGGGCGAGCCCCGAGGTGATGGCGTCGAGCGTGGCGACGCCCTTGGAGCGGCACCTGGGCACCATCGCCGACGTCACCGAGATGACCTCGACCAGCGCGCAGAATGCGACCAGCATCCAGCTGATCTTCGGGCTGGACCGCGACATCGACGGCGCCGCCCGCGACGTGCAGGCGGCCATCGTCGCCGCCCGCGCCGACCTGCCGACCAACCTCAGAAGCAACCCGACCTATCACAAGTTCAACGCCGCGATGGCGCCGATCGTCATCCTGTCGATGACCTCCGACACGCTGAGCCAAGGCCAGATCTACGACGCTGCGGCCACCATCGTGCAGCAGAAGCTGTCGCAGCTGGAGGGGGTGGGCAACGTCAATGTCCAGGGCAGCGCGCTGCCCGCCGTGCGGGTCGAGCTCAACCCCCAGGCGCTGTTCAAATACGGCATCGGGCTGGAGGATGTGCGCGCGGCGCTGTCGGCCGCCAACGCCAACGCGCCCAAGGGGGCGATCGAGAACGACAAGCTGCATTTCCAGATCTACACCAACGACCAGGCCAACCTGGCCGACCAGTACAAGCCGCTGATCGTCGCCTATCGTGACGGCTCCCCGGTGCGCCTGTCGGACATCGCCCAGGTGCTCGACAAGTCCGACGGGGCGGTCGAGAACGTGCGCAATTACGGGCAGTATAACGGCAAGCCGGCGATCTCGGTGATCGTCACCCAGCAGCCCGGCGCCAACATCATCGAGACGGTCGACCGGGTGGTCGGGCTGATCCCCGAGCTCAAGAGGTCCATCCCCTCGAACATCGACCTGTTCGTCGCGCACGACCGCTCGGTCACCATCCGCGCCTCGCTGAAGCAGGTCGAGCGCACGCTGGTCGGCGCGGTGGTGCTGGTCATCCTGGTGGTGTTCGTCTTCCTGCGCGACTGGCGTTCGACGCTGATCCCGGCGGTGGCGGTGCCGGTGTCGCTGATCGGCACGTTCGGGGCGATGTATCTGCTGGGCTTCAGCCTGGACAATTTCTCCCTGATGTCGCTGACCATCGCCACGGGCTTCGTCGTCGACGACGCGATCGTGGTGATGGAGAACACGACCCGCCATATCGAGGCCGGGATGAGCCGGATGAAGGCGGCCTTCGTCGGCGCCAGCGAGGTCGGTTTCACCGTGCTGTCGATGAGCCTGTCGCTGGTCGCGGTGTTCGGGCCGCTGCTGCTGGTGGGCGGGCTCTTGGGCCGGCTGTTCCACGAATTCACCGTCACCTTGACCGTGGCGATCCTGATCTCGCTGGTCATCTCGCTGACCACCACGCCGATGATGTGCGCCAGGTTCCTGAGCCAGCACCGGCAGACCCGGCCCACCTCCCGGTTCTTCCGCGCGACCGAAGCCGGGTTCGCGCGGATGAAGGCAAGCTATGAGCGCACGCTGGGCTGGGCGGTCAGCCACGGGCTGGTGATGATGGCGATCCTGGCGGCGACCATCGTGCTGAACTTCGTCCTGTTCGCGGTCATCCCCAAGGGCTTCTTCCCGCAGCAGGATACCGGCCATATGCGGGGCACCACCCGGTCGGACCAGGCGACGTCGTTCCAGTCGATGAAGCACAAGATGATCCAGGTCGCCAGGATCATCCAGGACGACCCGGCGGTGGCGACCGTGGTCTGCAACATCAACAGCGGCGGCACCGGCGGCTTCGGCCCGTCCGGCACCACCACCGCCAGCTTCAACATCACCTTGAAGCCGCTTGGCGAGCGCAAGCTCTCGGTCGACGAGGTGATCGCGCGGCTGAGGCCCAAATTCTTCGAGGTCAAGGGCACCCAGACCTTCCTCCAGGCCGACCAGGACTTGCCCGGCGGCGGCCGCGCCGGCAACGCGCAGTATCAGTACACGCTGACCGGCGACGATCTGACCGAGCTCAAGACCTGGTCGGACAAGCTGCGCCGCGCGCTGCAGGCCGTGCCCGAGCTGACCGACGTCGATTCCGACCAGCAGCCGGGCGGGCTGGAGACCGAGGTGGTGATCGATCGCGACTCCGCCTATCGCCTGGGCCTGACCACCAGCCAGATCGACGCCACTCTCTACGACGCCTTCGGCCAGCGGCTGGTCTCGACCATCTACAACCCGCTGAACCAGTACCACGTGGTGATGGAGGTGGCGCCGGAATACTGGCAGAACCCCGAGATATTGAAGGACATCTACGTCTCGACCTCGGGCGGCGGCGTCACCGGCACGGCCTCGACCAACGCGGTCGCCGGCACCACCGTGCTGGCCAAAAGCAGCTCGCCCACCGCCACCGCGGTCGCCAACGACACGGCGCGCAACGCCGCCGCCAACGCGCTCGCCAACACCACCAAGGGCGGCGCCTCGACCGGGGCGGCGGTGTCGACCGCGCGGGAAAGCATGGTGCCGCTCTCGGCCTTCGCCCATTTCGGCAACGGCACGACGCCGACCCAGGTCAACCACCAGGGCACCTTCGCCGCCACCACCATCGCCTTCAACCTGCCGGCCGGCGAGCCGCTGTCCAAGGCGACCGAGGCGATCGACAGCGCGATGGTGCGGATCGGCATGCCCGCGACCATCCATGGCGAATATGCCGGCACCGCCAAGAATTTCCGCCAGTATCAGGGCCAGCTGCCGCTGATGCTCGTGGCCTCGCTGCTCGCCGTCTATATCGTGCTGGGCGTGCTCTATGAGAGCTATATCCACCCGATCACGATCCTCTCGACCCTGCCCTCGGCCGGGATCGGCGCGCTGCTGGCGCTGATGATCACCGGCAACGAACTCACCATCATCGCCTTCATCGGCATCCTGCTGCTGATCGGCATCGTCAAGAAGAACGCCATCATGATGGTCGACTTCGCGCTGGAGGCGGAGCGCAACGAGGGGCTGGCGCCGCGCGACGCCATATTGCGCGCCTGCGCGCTGCGCTTCCGCCCGATCATGATGACGACGCTGGCCGCCATCTTCGGCGCGCTGCCGCTGGCGCTGGCCTCGGGCGACGGCACCGAGATGCGCCGGCCCTTGGGCATCTCCATCGTCGGCGGGCTGGTGGTGAGCCAGATCCTGACCCTCTACACCACGCCCGTCGTCTATCTCTATTTCGAACGGTTCCGCCAATGGCGCAAACGCAAGACCGGCCGCAAGACCCTGGCGCCGCTCCGTCCCCGGCCGGCGGAGGCGGGGATATGACGTCTTTTCTTCGCGCCAATCATGGACCTCGCCCCCGCGGGGAGAGGTCGGAGCGCGAACGCGCTCCGGGTGAGGGGGTGCGGCCATTTGGAGATTGCTCAAAAAGAAGGCTCGCTGCGCTCGCCGCCCCCTCACCCTCCCACCGCTTCGCGGCGGGCCCCTCCCTCTCCCCGTTGGGGCGAGGGTTTCATGGAGGCGCTGCATTGGCATTGGCCCTCCTCGCCTCCTGCTCCGTCGGCCCCGACTACACGAAGCCCGACGCCCCCACGGCCACCCAGTTCAAGGAGCTGGCCGGCTGGAAGCCGGCATCGCCACAGGACGAGACCGACCGCGGCGCCTGGTGGAGGGTCTACCGGGACCCGGTGCTGGACGATCTGGAGGCGCAGATCGACATCTCCAACCAGACGCTGAAACAGTCCGAGGCTTCCTACGCCCAAGCCCGCGCGGTGGTCGACCAGGCGCGCGCCAGCTTTTTCCCGACCGTATCCGGCTCGGGCTCGGCCCAGCGCTCCTATGAGGGGCCGGGGGCGTCGCGCGGCGGGCTGGGCTCGACGGCGGGCGGAAAGACCTTCGTCCGCGGCAAACGCGCCGGCGGCCCCGCGATCAACCCCTTCTCCTCCTCGCTCTCGGGCAGCTGGGACCTCGATGTCTGGGGCAAGATCCGCCGCACGGTGGAGGGCGATGTCGCGACCGCCCAGGCCACCGCCGCCGACCTCGCCTCCGCCCGGCTCTCGGCCCAGGCGACGCTCGCGATCGACTATGTCCAGCTGCGCTATCAGGAGGAGCTGAAGACGCTGCTGGAGACGACGGCGCTCGATTTCCACCGCTCGCTCGAGATTACCCAGAACCAGTACGCCGCCGGCGTCGCCGCCAAGGCCGACGTGCTGTCGGCCCAGACCCAGTATCTCGACGCCCAGGCCCAGGCCATCAA
>CAZNNJ010000528.1:0-4638 GCA_964574305.1 uncultured Rhodospirillales bacterium
CTGCGCCAGCAAGGGCGGCGCCATGCAGCTGACCCAGGCGCTGGCGGTGGAGTGGGGGCCGGACGGGATCAACACCAACTGCATCCTGCCCGGCTGGGTCGAGACCGACATCACCGCCGGGACCAAGAACACGCCCGGCCTGCCGGAGATGATCGCCCAGCGCACCCCGACCGCGCGCTGGGGCCATCCCGACGACTTTGCCGGCATCGCCGTTTATCTGGCCAGCCGGGCCTCGGACTTCGTGAACGGCTCGGCCATCACCATCGACGGCGGGTACTCGATCAAGCTGCTGTAAAATTCCCTCGCCCGTGAAACGGGAGAGGGTGGGGCCCAACCGTAGGTTGGGAGGGTGAGGGGGCTTCGGTTCGGAGCTATGGGGGGCGAAGCCTAAAGCCCCCTCACCCTCCCATTGCCGCCGCCAAAGGCGGCTGTCTGCGAAACGCAGTCAGCGACCTCCGGTCGCGGCAACGGGCCCCTCCCTCTCCCGTTGCACGGGCGAGGGGCGTTTCCGCATGGCGATGAGGTGAAAAGAACGCTCTACTTCGCCTCTTCCGGCGGGCCGCGGCCGTTGGCGCCGCGGGCGCGGAGGAGGTGGGGCGGGGCGACGAGGATTTCGTCCGGGTTGCTGCGATGCTCCCAATGCCACCATTCGGCGAAGGGGGAGGTGGGCGGGTCGGCCTTGGCCTCCTCGACCGCCCACGGATCGTGCTCGAACCGCTTCCAGTCGAATTCCAGGCCCAGCGCGGTGCAGATCTCGGCCACGAACTCGCTGACCGGCCGGTCGGTGAAGTCCGTGAAGGATTCATATTCGTCGAGCCGCTCGAAGAGCTCGTCGTAGAGGTCCTCGTCCTTCTCGGCGATCAGCCGGCAGACGGCATTGTCGATCATCTGCCTGCGTGCCAGCGAGGCGCCGCGCTGCGCGTAAGCCGCCCGCTCCTCGGCCTCGGCCTGCGCCGTGGCCTGCGCGGCGGCGCGCTTGCAGTCCTGCTCGCGGACTTTGCTTTCGATCTTGCGCCGATAGGCGACGGATTGGCGCACGGCGCGTCCGACCTTGGTGATCACCGACCCCAGCCGCCCAGCCGCCTCGGCATCGCCCTCGGCCGCCTTGTCGAGTGCCAGTTGCCCGATCGCGCGCGCCACCCCCATGGTGATCTCGGCCAGCTCCGCCAGCATGGCGATATCGCGCGCATCGATCTCGGCCTGCGAAGGACCGGATGCGGCGTCTGCCGAGGTTATCGGGGTGGGGTCGAGGGACATAGCAGAACTAGAACATAAAAAGAACAAAATGTCAAGAGAGATCGGATGACGACGATGCCTCGGCCATTCGCGCCTGTCCTTGCGCGAACGCTCCGCTATAGTGGCGGCGAACAGGAGCCATCCATGATCAAGGTCACCGGCATCAACCATATCGCCATCGCGGCGCCGTCGCAGCTTGCGGAGATGCGCCGTTTCTATGTCGACGTGCTCGGCATCGCCTCGGTCCCGCGCGCGATCCCGAAGGAGCTGGAGGAGACCATCCCCGGCTTCTGGCTCGACTTGCCCGTAGCGCACACGCAGATCCACGTGCTGGAGAGCGATGAGCAGGCGCCGCACCGCGAGCACAAGGCGACCGGGATAGGCCCGCACACGGCCTACACCGTGGAGAGCGTCGAGGACGCGGCGCGCCACCTCGAAGCGCTGGGCATCCCGTTCCAGCGCGGCGAAGCTTCCGCTTTGCGCCAAGAGCGGGCATCTTACATCCGGGATTGCTTGACACCTAATCTTCTAAGCGTGGTCTAAGGAGGAAACATCAAGGCTGGCGGTCGTTGCTGCCTGGATTGCCTGCCGGCCGGCGTCGATAACGACTCTTGCGCAAAGCTCGGCGGGTAACGCCATAAGACCAAATCGCAGAATTTCTCTGGGGTCACTCGTAATGGTTGGTAATGCGCCATCTTCCCCGAAATGGGCAGCGGCGTTACGAAAATGTGGGGTTAGAAAATCGTCTCTAAGCCTTGAGATAGACTTACCGACGTAACCGCGCACTTCATCGGATAAGTCCGCATGGTCGGGGACCAATTCCTTTGCAACTGGATACGGGAGTGCCCGCTCCCGAAAGAGCTTACCGAGGCGTGGTTTCATTCGTTCAAAGTAGCCTTCCAATATTTTGTAGAAGCACAGGAATTTGTATAGTGGGCTCGACGCGCAAAGACCCTCTCGGTAAAGAGCGAACATTGGCCGAAGCGGTGTCGGAAGCTCTACAAGGGACGGATTGATGGTTGCCGAATGGAAGGGCGAAATCAGCCGAAGGACCTGGACGTGGTTTACGGTGTCGTTAGCCCGCAGTTTGCCCAGATAAACCGGTGCCGTCGCCTCGTACGCCCAATGATCTAGAAACGTGGCACAAGCGAGCTGTAGCTTCTGTATCGCCTCATTTGACGAACGCGCCCTACACGTCATCTTGACCAAAGCTGCCTCGCCAGCAGGGTTTTTCGTTACTTTTACTCGACCCCATTGCGTATCAACGTGCAAACCGTGGGTTGGAAATGAGAAATGCGAAGCGCCGTCTGCCTCACTGAAATTAAAGTCCAGTGAGTTGAAGGGCTCAGCCGTTTTCGAGAGAAGCGCAGCCGCTTCGAAATCCCGCTCTGCGGTGTCAGTAAGCCGTCTGTGATCGTCGGCTGGATCGCCGCCGGGAAACTGAGCCACAACACACAACTCGGTCGGTGAGCCAGGATGACCGAATTCTTCGCTCGGAATACTCATTTGCGGACCGCTGGTTGTTCCTATCAGCCGCCTCTCACCCGTGCCGAGCTGTGGGGCTTGATTAACAGAACCTTTGCGCGCAGCCCGTCTTGATTTCCTGCCCGGCGATGCCTTTGTCATTTCCCAACCCTGTACTGCTCCCTCACCATCATGCTTGGGGAGAGGCGTGAATGTAATCGGCGAATGTAATCGGGGTCGGAGTAGGATTGTATTCGGAATTGCCCGGCGCCCGCGACTTCCCGGACGCGGAAGTTCGGAGGAATCAAGCTGGCCGGCTGAGCCCATAGTTTACAGCGGCTTCGATTTGCCGTGCAAACGCTTCGCCGTCCCCCTCTTCAACGATGCCGAGCACCGCGCGCTGGTACGCGTCTCCCAGCGCCAATGCCACGACGTCGCCGGCAACTTGCATCGATCTATTGGCGGGTACCCCGCCGGTTTCGAGCAGGGCTGCGATCCGCTGCCGAATAACCCGCATGCCGGACTGATCGAAGATGCGGGCAAGACCGGGAAAACGCCAGCCGTCCGCAACGATCAAGCGATAGAGCGCAAGCACGTCCGGCTCAATCAGCGCCGACGTGAAAGCGCGCAGCTCGTTCGCGAGCCTGTTTTCGGCAGGTTCGTCAATTTCGGCGGACTGCGCAGTCTCAAGGTCCTCGCGCAGGGACTCACACATGGCGGTGACCAGCCCCTCAAACAGCGCTTCCTTGCTTGGAAAGTGCCGATAGAGGGTCATTTTGGCTATGCCCCCCTCAGCCGAAACGCGGTCGAGCGTTGTCCCGCCCAGGCCATCCCTCAGCATTATCGGGCGCGCCGCGCGCAGGATCGCAGCACGCTTCTCGGCCATGCGCAGCCTGCGCGGATCGTCATCCCGCCACTTTCTGGAATCGGCGTCTTGCATGCGATACGATTTCGTCTTATATCAATTATACGATACGATTTTGTATCGCCTTATAACCGCGGAGGCCCGTGATGCGCAACCCTGTCGATTTAGCCCAAAACGGAGCGGCACGATGAGCATTGCCGCGATTGTGAACGGCATAACCGCGCTGGCGTTCGCCGCCGCGGGGCTCGCCAACTTCTTCAATGTCGGCGACGTGGAAGCCAACTTCCGACGCTGGGGCTATCCCGGAGGATGGCGCCTGTTGACGGCAAGCCTGGAACTCGCGGGCGCGGCGTCTCTGTTGCTGCCATCCACGCACCTTGTGGCGCTTGCAGGACTGGCGCTTTTGATTCTCGCCGTGTTTGCGACCCTTCTGAAAGGGCGCGAGCGCTTCGCGCATTTCATACCGGCAATCGGCTTTTTCGTGCTGATCCTGGCGGACGCCGCTCTCCAGCAACTTGCTCTGGATGTTTAGACCGACTTGCCCGCCGGAATTACCACCGCCCGCCGGGGCCAGACCTCACCCGCCCCGCATCGGGCTGGTCAGCGTTGCAACCCAGATGTCGACCAGCGTGTTGAAGATCGCCTGGCGGTCGTCCTTCCAGCCGGCATAGTGATAGGCGTCCATGCAGCGTTCCAGCTGGAAGATCAGCAGGGTCGCGCGGCGGCGGGCCTCGGCCGGGGCGAAGCGGTCCCACAGCGGGTTGTGGCTGATCAGCGCCTCGACCCGCTGCTCCATCTGGTGCAGGAAATCGGCCCGAAGCTCGGTCGGCATCTCTTGGATCACGATATAGGTCGTGTCGGCATTCTGGTCCCAGGCGTCGAACAACTCCCGCATCCAGCCGGCGATGGTCTGGTGGTTCCACTCCTTCAGTTGGCCGAAGTCGTTATAGACCTTGAACGCGGTCTCCCACATGCTGCGGGCGAATTCGCGGATGACGTCCTGCTTGTCTGTGAAATGGGCATAGAAGGTCGCCCGCGACGTGCCCGCGGCCTTGGCGATGGCGTCGATCGAG
>CAZNNJ010000529.1:0-4631 GCA_964574305.1 uncultured Rhodospirillales bacterium
ACAATTGACGGGCCCAAAGAACCGAACAACCGAACCGTGAGGTTCCTGGGAATGATCAGGGGCTAGCGCCGGCTGCCCTGCATCGAACGGCCCAGGCTTTCCAGCGCCGCGCGCAGTTCTCCGTCGGGCACGACCTGGGTCAGTTCGACCAGCTCGCTTTCCTCGGAAAGGCTCAAGGGACGCAGGTTGGGCGGCGGGGCGGTCTTGGCCGGGGGGCGCTGGACCAGCTTGATGCGCGACACGGCACGATAGCCGAAGACGGCGTTCACCCGCTCGATCAGCTGCGGCATCGCATGTTGAACCTCGATGGCGCGGGCCGGGACGATGTCGATGGTCAAGGTGGCGTCGGTGCGCTCGCCCTTGGGGAAGCTGAGCTTCACCGGCGCGGTCGCCTCGCCCAGGTCGGCGCCGACGATAATCGCCCAGTCGGTCACCAGCTTGCCATAGCCCAGCCCCTTCTTGCCCAGCGCCTTGCCGGCGACATCGGGGATCATGCGGGACATATGGCGGGGACCGGGCATGGTCATGTTATAGGCTCGTCATGCCCGACACTTCCAGAGTTGCCGATTCGACAAGGCTCAGCGCATCGCTGCTGGCCTGGTACGACCGCCACCGCCGCGTCCTGCCCTGGCGCGCCCCGGCCGGGCAGCGCACGCCGCCCTACGCGGTCTGGCTGTCGGAGATCATGCTGCAGCAGACCACCATCGCCGCGGTGATCCCCTATTTCCTGCGCTTCCTCGACCGCTGGCCGACCGTCGCCGACCTCGCCGCCGCGCCCTTGGACGACGTGCTGACCGAATGGGCCGGCCTCGGCTATTACGCCCGCGCCCGCAACCTACATGCCTGCGCCAAGGCCGTGGTCGAGCGCCACGGCGGCGTCTTCCCGGCCGACCGTGAGGCGCTGCGCGCACTCCCCGGCATCGGCGACTACACCTCCGGCGCCATTGCCGCCATTGCCTTCGACCTTCCGGCAGCCGCCGTCGACGGCAATGCCGAACGCGCCCTCTCCCGCCTGTTCGCCATCGAAACCCCGATGCCGGCGGCCAAGCCGGAGCTGCGCGCCATTGGCGAATCCCTGGTCCCGCCGGATCGTCCGGGCGATTTCGCGCAAGGCTTGATGGACCTCGGCGCCACCATCTGCACTCCGCGCAAGCCGGCGTGCGCGCTGTGCCCCTGGCGGACCGACTGCCGGGCGCTCACGCTCGGCATCGCCGAAACCCTGCCGCGCAAGGCCGAGAAGGCGGCGCGGCCCCATCGCACCGGGGTGGCCTTCTGGCTGGTGGACGGCACCGGCGCCGTGCTGCTGCGCCGGCGGGACGAGAAGGGGCTGCTTGGTGGGATGATGGAAGTGCCGTCGAGTGCTTGGGGCGCCGCTGTCTCCCCTGCGACCGCCGGGTCGGCGGCTCCGGTGGCGGTGGACTGGCGCGTGCTGCCGGGGCAGGTGCGCCACGTGTTCACCCATTTCGAGCTGACGCTCACCGTCTGGGCCGGCCGGGTGCCGGGCAACGGCGATTCCGAGCTGGGCGTGTGGGTGAAGCCCGACCGGTTCGGCGACTATGCGCTGCCGAGTATCATGGTGAAGGTGGTGCGGCACGCGATGGCGAACACCGCCGGTTAGCTTGCGGCTGCGCGGCAACGGGCGATATTGCCAGCCGCAGCCCTAGCTGATGAAATATCGGTCAATCATGACCTTCTAAGGTCTGTCTCGCTGGGGTGTCCCGATGACGCGCAATGCCCGGTTCGCAATCGCAGCCGCGGCCCTGGCGGCGGTCGCCGGCCTGTGGTGGTGGCTCGCGCATTCGGGCGCTGGTCCGCAAAGTTGGCAGGGCTATGTCGATGCCGACTATGTCAAGGTCGCACCCACCCAGCAGGGCCTGCTGATGTCGGTGGCGGTCGCGCGCGGCGACGAGGTCAAGGCCGGCGCGCTGCTCTTCACCCAGGACGAGACGCCGGACCGCGCGACCCGCGATGAGGCGGCGCGGCAGCTGGACGAGGCACGGCAGAAGCTGGCCAATCTCGAGGCCGGCGGCAAGGAGACCGAGATCGCCGAGGCCACTGCCAACCTGAACGATGCACGCGCGACGCTGGTCCAGGCCGAAGCCGATTACCGGCGCGGCCAGAAGCTGCTGCCCGACCGCGCGGTCTCCTTGCAGAGCGTCGAACGGTTGGGCGCTGCCCGGCAATCGGCCGAGGCCAGAGTCCACGCCCTCGAAGCCACCCTGGCAAAGCTCCAGGGCCCGCTCGGCCGCCAGGACGAGATCAAGGCGCAGCGCTACGCTGTCGAGAGGGCCAGGGCCGCGCTCGACCTGGCCGATTGGCGGCTGGGACAGCGCCGCGTCTCCGCCCCAGCCGGCGGTCGCATCGCCGATGTGGTGGCCCGGCCGGGCGAGACCATGGCGGCGGGGGCGCCGGTGGTGTCGCTGTTGCCGCCGGAAAACATCCTGGTACGCTTTTTCGTACCCGAGACGGCGCTCGCCGGCATCCATCGCGGCGATCCGGTTACGCTTGCCTGCGACAGTTGTCCGGCCGGTCTGGCCGCCACGATATCGTTCATCTCGCCGCAGGCCGAATACACGCCGCCGGTGATCTACAGCGAGTCCAGCAAGGCCAAGCTGGTCTTCCTCGTCGAGGCGCGGCCGACGCCGGACAAGGCGCCGCTGCTCAATCCGGGTGAACCGGTCGCGGTGCGCGGGGCGAGGCCGCCGTCGCCATGACCGGCGAACCGGTGATCGACGTCCGCGACCTACATAAGAGCTATGGCGCGCGCAAGGTGGTCGACGGGCTGACATTGACCGTGACGGCGGGGGAGATTTGCGGTTTTCTGGGCGCCAACGGCAGCGGCAAGACCACGACCATCCGGATGTTGTGCGGCTTGGTCAGGCCGGATGGCGGCGGCGGCACCTGCCTCGGGCTCGACATCCTTACCGACGCGCCGCGCATCCGCCGCCAGATCGGCTACATGACCCAGCGGTTCAGCTTCTATGACGACCTGACCGTTGCCGAGAATCTGGGCTTCGTCGCCGCCGTCTACGAACTGGAAGGCCGGCGAAGGGCGGTCCAGGCTACCATTGACCGCATGGGGCTCGCCGGCCGGTCGGATCAGCTAGCGGGCCAGTTGTCCGGCGGCTGGAAACAGCGGCTGGCACTCGCTGCCTGCGTGCTGCACAAGCCGAAGCTGCTGCTGCTCGACGAGCCGACGGCAGGCGTGGACGCCAAGGCGCGGCGCGAGTTCTGGGATCTGATCCACGACATGGCGGGGGAGGGGCTGACCGTGCTGGTCTCGACCCACTACATGGACGAGGCCGCGCGCTGCGCGCGCATCGTCTATCTGTCCGACGGCATGCTGGTGGTTCAGGGGACTCCGGCGGCAGTGGCGAAGGGCAGCGGCCTGGCGGTCCTCGAGGCAACTGGCGCCAACCTGGATGTCGCGGCGCGCCGGCTGCGTGGCATGCCGGGTGTGGAGGCGGCGGCGGTGTTCGGAGCGGCGCTGCATGTCGCCGGCGTGGATCGCTCGGCCCTGGAGCGCGCGGTGCAGTCGCTGGGAGACGACCATGCGCTGGCCTGGCGGGACGTCCCGCCTCAGCTCGAGGACGTGTTCATCCATCTGCTGAGCCAGCCGGCGGGCTCCTCCGCCGGCGACGCCGCGTGAACCGGCTCTCCTTCACGCGCTTCCGGGCGGTGCTGCGCAAGGAATGGATTCAGATCCGGCGCGACCCCTTCACGCTGCGCATCGTCGTCCTGCTCCCGGTGCTGCAGCTGTTCCTGTTCGGCTTTGCGATCAATTCCGACCCCAAGCATCTGCCGACCGGCCTGCTCTCGGTCGATCATTCCCAATATGAGCGGACGATCGTCGCGGCCCTCAGAAACACCGGTTACTACGATATCAGGCCGCTTTCCTCCGAGCGCGAGGCGGAACGGGGCCTGGTCGAGGGACAGCTTCTGTTCGTAGTGAACATTCCACCCGATTTTGACCGGGCGGTCGATCGCGGCGAGCATCCGAGGATACTGATCGACGCCGACGCCACCGATCCGCAGGCGGTCGGCAATGCCGTTGCCGCGCTCGCCGGGTTGAACGCGGTGCTCGACCGGGATTTGCCGCAGACGGTCCGGTCGACGCCGGCCAGCGCGCCATTCGGATTCGAGGTGCACGCCCGCTACAACCCCGAACAGCTCACCGTGCTGAATATCGTGCCGGGCCTGATCTGCATCGTGCTGATCTTCTCGACGCTTTTCGTCACCACGCTGTCGATCACCCGCGAGACCGAGCGCGGCACGATGGAGAATCTGCTGGCGATGCCGGTGCGGCCGGTCGAGGTGATGCTGGCCAAGATCGTTCCCTATATCGTCATCGGCTATATCCAGGTCGTCTTGATCATGGCGATCGCGGTGGCGGTGTTCGGGCTGCCGATCCGGGGCTCGGTCGTGCTGGTGGGGTTGGCGCTCGGCTTCTTCATCGCCAGCAATCTGGTGCTCGGGATCACCATTTCGACGATCGCGCGCAATCAGATGCAAGCGATACAGATGGCGATATTCACTCTGCTCCCGTCCATACTGCTGTCCGGCTTTCTGTTTCCCTTCAAGGGCATGCCGGTCTGGGCGCAGTGGATCGGCCAGGTTTTTCCGATCACGCA
>CAZNNJ010000530.1:0-4626 GCA_964574305.1 uncultured Rhodospirillales bacterium
GCTGTAGGTGTCGATGGAATCCGTTTCGGAGAAGGTACCGAAGCCCTTCGTCAGCACCCGATGAATGCTGTCGGGCGCGAGCTGGTACCAGGCGCGTGGCTGGAACAGCTGGCGCATATAGGAAAACTCGCGGATTCCGATCGTGTCGAGATTGCTCTTCCAGTCGCCGTTCAGCGTCCAGGAATAATGGCTGGCATAAAGCTGGCCCGTGGTCCCGGAAAGCGCCGTCCAATATTCCTGGTGCCGCAGATTCTGCGTCGAGCCGCCGTCGGTCCCGCCATTCTGCTCGAACTCGTAATTCGCCTCCACCAGGAAGGTCGGCTTGAACAGCGGGCGCCGATATTCGTGGAGCGCCTTCGCGTAGGTCGGGCGATACGTATAAACCGCGTCGAGCCCGACGATCGGCCGCCAGGTCGGATCGTCCAATGACGCGCTGACCAGGTAATTGAGCTCAACGGTTTGCAGCGCGCCGGGATCGGTGTCGTGGATACCCCTGGCCACGGCGCTCACCACCGCGTCGTCCGCCGGGTTCGAATAGGATTGGAAATCGTTGCCGCTCATCCAGATGATGTTCTTGTAGCCGCCGAAGCGGCGGCCCAGGAACCGCCCATAGGCGCGCGCCTTGGCAACGCCGTTGGCGTCGAGAACATTGAGCCAGCCGCCGGTCTCGGCCGGATCGAGCAGCACCACCATCCCGCGCGCCGCCGCAAGCCCGACCATCTTCGCGGCGCGGTCGAAATATTTCGGATTGGGTGTCGCAAGATCGCCCGGTGTCGTGAACGGCGCGATGCCGTCGAAGGTCGTGCCGTCCGAATTGCAGGCGGTGTAGCTGTCGCAGAGCAGGTTCACCCACAGCGTGTTGATGCCGTATCGCGCGCGGTCGGCCATGAAGAAATTCGCGTCGGCAGGTGAGAGATTGCCCACCAGGGCCTGCGGCGCGTCGCCCACGATCATGAACGGCGCGTTGTTCTGATCGACCAGATAGCGCCGGTCGGCGCTCGCCCTGAGCGGGAAGACATAAGCGCTGGCGGCGCCCGCGAGGAATCCCGGCACGGCGAAGATTGCAGCCGTTGCAACGCAGAGCCGCCATATCGAGCGAGACATGCGCATCCCAATCCCCTTGCTTGCCCCCCGCAGGCTTCCCTTCGCATTGCAGCAATCGTAGCACGGTTGCGTGCGCAACCCCGCCTTCGCCGAAGTGGGATGGATCAAAGCACGGCAAGAACGTCATATTCTTTCGCCCCGCAGCCGCTTAGGCTTAGCGGACCGCAACTACGGGAAACGGGGTCAGGAGGGCGCATGCGTTTCCGTCGGAAGGCACTGTTGTTCTGCGCGCTGCTCACCGCCGCCGGCCTCGCCGGATGCGACGACCGTAAGGGCGCGCCGCAAGCCGGCGCCCCACCCGTCACCGTCGCCAATCCGACCGCCCGCCGGATCACCGAGTGGGACGACTATACCGGCCGCTTCCAGGCGACGGAGTATGTCGAGCTCAGGGCCCGGGTGAACGGCTATCTCCAGTCGATCAATTTCACCGACGGGCAGATCGTGAAGAAGGGCGATCTGCTGTTCGTGATCGATCCGCGTCCCTATCAGGCCACGGCGGATTCGGCCTCGGCGGCGGTGGCATCGGCCCAGGCTCGGCTCGAACTCGCCAATCGCGAGCAGGTGCGCGCGGCCTCGCTGGCCAAGACCCAATTCGGCTCGGTCGAAACGCTGGACAAGGCAGTGCAGGAGCAGCGGGCAGCGACCGGCTCGGTCGAGGCGGCCCAGGCGGAGCTCAGGCGCGCGCAGCTCGACCTCGAATTCACCCACATCACCGCGCCAGTCACTGGGCGGATCGGCCGGCATCTGGTCAGCGTCGGCAATCTGATCAGCGGCGGCGAGGCCAACTCCACCCTGCTCACCACCGTCGTGTCGCTGGACCCGATCTATTTCTATTTCGACGCCGATCAGAACTCCTACCTCAAATATACAAGGCTCAATCAGACAGGGCAGCGGCGCAGCTCCCGCGATGTGCCCAACCCGGTTCGCCTCGCGCTCGCCGACGAGAAGGACTTCCCGCATCAGGGCCATATGGATTTCGTCGACAACCAGATCGATTTCGGTACCGGCACGATCCGCGGCCGGGCGATCTTCGACAATCCCGACCTGATCTTCACGCCCGGCATGTTCGCGCGTGCGCAGCTGCTGGGCGAGCCCGAGCACGACGCCCTGCTGCTCCCCGACGACGCGATCGGCACCGACCAGGCGCGGCGCTTCGTCTATGTGTTGGGCGACGGCAATGTCGCGACCCCGCGCGAGGTCAAGCTCGGGCCGATCATCGACGGGCTCAGGGTCATCCGTTCGGGACTTACGGCGTCCGACACGGTCGTCGTGAACGGGCTGCAGCGCGTCCGCGCCGGCCAGCCGGTTTCACCCATGCCGCCGCCGCAGGCACCGAAACAAGCCTCGACGGGTGACCACTAAATGGGAATCGGCCATTTCGCCATCGACCGGCCTGTCTTCGCGATGGTGCTGTCGATCTTCATCCTGATCGTCGGCGCCATCGCTTATGCCACCCTGCCGGCCGCGCAATATCCCGAGGTGGCGCCGCCGACTGTTGTCGTGCAGACCACCTATCCTGGCGCGGACGCCCGCACCGTCGCCGAGACCGTCGCGACCCCGATCGAGCAGGAGGTCAACGGCGTCGAGGACATGCTCTATATGTACTCGCAGTCGACCGGCGACGGCGGAATGCAGCTGACCGTCACCTTCAAGCTGGGCACCGACCTCGACAAGGCGCAGGTGCTGGTGGAGAACCGGGTCGCCGTGGCCGAGCCCCGCCTGCCGGAGGAGGTGCGCCAGATCGGCGTGACGACGAAGAAGAACTCGCCCGACCTGTTGATGGTCGTTCACCTGCTGTCGCCCGACAACAGCTACGACCAGCTCTATATTTCCAACTATGCGCTGATCCAGGTACGCGACACGCTGCTCCGCCTGCCGGGTGTGGGCGACGTTCAGATGTTCGGCGCGCGGGACTACAGCATGCGGCTGTGGCTCGATCCCGACCGGGCCGCCGACCGCAACCTCACAGCCGGCGATATCGTCAGCGCCGTGCGCGGCCAGAACGTCCAGGTCGCGGGCGGCCAACTCGCCCAGCCGCCGGTGCCGACCAACCGCGCCTACCAGCCTGCCTTGACCCTACAGGGCCGGCTGATTCAGCCCGACGAGTTTTCCAAGATCATCGTCAAGGCGGGCGACGACGGGCGCGTGGTGCGCGTCGGCGATGTCGGCCGGGTCGAGCTCGGCGCCGAGGACTACACCACCAACTCCTATCTCTCCGGCAAAACCGCCGTGGCGATGCTGATCAGCCAGCAGCCGGGGACCAACGCGCTGGCGACGGCCAAGCGCGTCATCGCGGCGATGGAGGAGATGAAGACGCGGTTCCCCAAGGGGATCGAATACCGCATCGCCTACAACCCGACCGAATTCATCGCCAAGTCGATCGACGAGCTGATCCGCACGATCTATGAGGCGGTGGCGCTGGTCGTGGTCGTCGTCCTGATCTTCCTACAGCGCTGGCGCGCCGTGCTGATCCCGATCCTGTCGATCCCGGTCTCGCTCATCGGCACCTTCGCCGTCATGTCGATCCTGGGCTTCTCGATCAACAACCTGACCCTGTTCGGCCTGGTGCTGGCGGTGGGCATCGTCGTAGACGACGCCATCGTGGTGGTCGAGAATATCGAGCGTCATCTGGCGGCCGGCGACGATCCCAGGACCGCGGCCAAGCGCACGATGGACGAGGTCGGCGGCGCGGTCATCTCGATCGCGCTCGTCCTGTCGGCGGTGTTCGTGCCGACCGCCTTCATCCCCGGCATCTCGGGCGAGTTCTACCGCCAGTTCGCGCTCACCATCGCGGTCGCGACCGTGATCTCAGCCTTCAACTCCCTGACCTTGAGCCCGGCCGTGGCCTCGCGCGTGCTGAAGGTGCACGGCGAGGCTGAACCGGTCCCGCAGGGGCAGGGGATCCGCGCCCGTGCCGAGCGGGGGCTTGAGATCTTCTTCTCCCGGTTCAACACCGGCTTCGATTGGGTGGCCGGCCGCTATGGCGGTGTCGTCTCGCGGGTCACGCGCATTCCCCGGCGGATGCTGGCGGTCTATGTCGTGCTGATCGCGGCGACCGTCGTGATGTTCATCCGCATCCCGACCGGCTTCGTCCCGCTGCTCGACCAGGGCTATCTGATCATCTCGATCCAGCTGCCGAGCGGCGCGTCGCTCGCCCGCACTGACGAGATCGTGAAGCAGGTGGACGAGATCGCGCGCAACACGCCTGGCATCGACCGTGGCGTCGATTTCGCCGGCTTCTCCGGCGCGACGCGGACCATCGCCTCCAATTCGGGTGCGATCTTCGCCGGCTTCGAGCCGTTCGAGACCCGGATTCCCAAGGGGCTGACCGCGGATCATATCATCGCCGACCTCAGGAAACGGGTGATGCAGGTGCAGGGGGCCTTCATCCTGGTGCTGCCGCCGCCGCCGATCCGCGGCATCGGCACCGCCGGCGGCTTCTCGCTCAGGGTCGAGGACCGCGCCGGGCGCGGCACCGCGATGCTGGCGGCGGCGACGCGCGACCTGGCGCTGGCCGCGAAC
>CAZNNJ010000531.1:0-4623 GCA_964574305.1 uncultured Rhodospirillales bacterium
CCCCACGCCCCGCAGTGGGTGGGTCTGCCCTCGTTCGAGTGCCGGCTGCCCAGCGTCATCGCGCTCAAGTAATATGTCCCCTCGGCGCGCCGCCCGGCCTTCACCCGGTTCAACGTGTTCCTGCGCGACCGGTTCTGCTGCCAATATTGCGGCACGCCGTTCCCGACGCACGAGCTGACCTTCGACCATGTGACCCCACGCTCGAAGGGCGGGCGGACGATGTGGACCAATGTCGTCACCGCCTGTTCCAGCTGCAATCTGGCCAAGGCCAGCTTCCTGCCGCACGAATGCGGCATGCACCCGCTGACCAGACCCTACCAGCCTACGGCCTTCCAGCTCCAAGAAAATGGCCGGGCGTTTCCGCCCGGCTTTTTGCATGAGAGCTGGCGCGACTTCCTGTACTGGGACAGCGAGCTGGACAGCTAGGCCGTTGTTTCGGGCATCAGATGTTGTTCGATCAAGCGGGCGACGAGCCGGGAATGAGTTTGCGCGAGGTCATGATCCCCGCCAGAAATGACCTGAAGGCTCGCATTTGGGAGAAGGGTTCGCAGCCGCTCCCCGACCGCCACCGGGCTAATGGGATCGGCGTCGCCCCACAACAGCAGCGTGGGGGCTTCGATTGACACGATCTGCCCAGTCAGGTCTTCGTCGGCCTCCCCGATCCATTTTGCCGCGTCGGGGTGGGCCGCATAGTAATCCGAGCGCCAGTTCGCGCCGCCAAGATCGGCGATAGGTACGCCAGCGGAGGTGGCCGCCAATACCAAGCGTCTCAGCTTCTCGGGCCTCGCCAACGCCGCCTTGATCGCAACAAGGCCGCCCATGGATTGTGCGACGATGTTTACCGGCGCGTTCATGTGATCCAGCACCATCGTGGTCAGATCGTCGATTCCCGCGACATCCGGTCGAGCTGGCTCGTTCCCGAGGCCCGGCCAGGCTAAGAACACGCCCTCCAACCCAGCAAGATCGGCAACCGGCTTCCAGAACGTGGCACTTGCGCCGGCGCCGGGCAGAAAGAGAGTCTTGGTCATCGCGCCTGTCATCCGCCCAGGCTCAATCCAGCAATGCGTTCAACAATGGAATGTCCGGTCAAATCCGCTCTGCCAGCCAGATCGCAGTCTTCACCCCGCGCTTGATCGCGCCCTTCATCGCGCGATAGCCGGGCGCCTTTTCGGCATCGTGCTTCAGCGCCGTGTCGCGGTGGTGCAGCTCGTCGGCGTGGAAGCGTTCGATGGCGTCCTTGAGCTCGGGCCCGGTCTTGCCCAGCGCCTCTTCCTGGGCCCGGTAATGCTTGTCGATCGCTTCCTCGACCGCGACAGTGCAGGCCATCGCCGCCCTGGGGCCCATCAGAGCGGTCGCCGCACCCAGCGCATAGCCGGCGACGTGCCAGAACGGGTGCAAAGCGGTCGGGCGGACACGGCGGGCGACCAGTTCCTTGTCGAACCAGGCCAGATGCTCGGCCTCGGCCGCCGCCATCTCGCGGATCGCCTCCGTGGCCGGCCCATCGCCCAGCACGGCCAACTGGCCCTCATAGATGCGCTTGGCGCCGTATTCGCCGGCATGGTCGACGCGCAGCACGCGCTCGGTCAGCCTGGCGCCGGCCGGCTCGCCGGGCAGGGGGCGTCCCTTACGTCTACGTCCAGTTCTAGACGGCATCGCGTGGCCTCGCGGAGAAGATCAGGATGGCGGTGCCGACGATCAGCGATACCAGCCCGTTATAGGCTGCCATCGACAGGCCGAGGAATTTCCAGGCGATTTCGTCGCACTGCACGACCTTTTCCTTGAGCAGCATGGCTTTGAGCTCCTCGATCGTCTTGGCGCCGGAGGAGCCGCTGGTGCATTCCGCCGGGCCCGGCCACCAATGCTGCTCCACCCCCGCGTGATGCAGCCCGAGCCCGGCGCTGACCAGCAGCGCCAGCCCGATCGGCACCAATATCCAGCGCGACGGGAAGACCAGCCCGATCAGGCTGAGCCCGATGATGAAGTACCAGGGCAGCCGCTCGCGCAGGCACAGCTCGCAGGGCGCATAATGCTGGACATGCTCGGCGAACAGGACGAAGCCGATGATGGCGATGCTGACCAGCAGCGTCGCCTGGAAAGAGGTGCGAAGGGTGACAGGCATGATGACTCCACTATAGCCGCCCCGCGATGTTGCGGTCACGGGGCAAGCGCGTTATTGATGGCCCGATCGCTAATGGCCTGCCCCAGTGGTGAAATTGGTAGACGCGCCGCACTCAAAATGCGGTTCCGAGAGGAGTGCTGGTTCGAGTCCGGCCTGGGGCACCAAAGACTGTTAGCAACCGACAGTGCGGATCCGAAGCCGCCCGTCCGCCGTGACGGAGGCGGTCGGCAGCCAAGGGCCGCTCGATGCACATTCTCTTGACCGGCTCATCGGGTTGGCTCGGCCGCTTTCTCGCGCCGCGCCTGAGATCGCGCGGTCATACGGTAACAGGCCTTGACGTCGCAGCCGGCGTCGACACCGATATCGTTGGTTCGGTGGCGGACCGGGCGGTTGTCGAAAGTGCCTTCGATCGTGGCATCGAGGCCGTTATCCATGCCGGCGCGCTGCACAAGCCCGACATCGCCCGCTATCCGGCGCAATTGTTCGTGGACGTGAATGTCGGCGGCACGCTGAACCTGCTCGAGGCAGCGACGGCTGCGGGACACGATCGCTTCGTCTTCACGTCGACCACATCGCTGATGATCAGTCAGGCCATTCGGGATGAGGCGGGCGATGCCGCCATCTGGCTCGACGAGATGACCGGCCCGCTCGCGCCGCGGAACATCTATGGCGTGACCAAGCTCGCCGCGGAGGGACTCTGCCGGGTGCATGCTGTCGAGCACGGCCTTCCCTGCGTCGTTCTCCGCACGGGGCGCTTCTTCCCCGAAGACGACGACACTCACCGTACGCCATCGGGTGAGAACCTGAAGGCGAACGAATTGCTGCACCGGCGCCTGACTGTGGAGGACGCGGCCGATGCGCATATCGCAGCCTTTGAGCAGGCGCCTCGGTTGGGCTTCGACACGTTTATCCTCTCCGCGCCGACCCCGTTCGACCGCGCCGATGCAGCGGCGCTGAAGATCGACGCCGGGGCCGTGGTCGCGCACTACTTCCCGGAGGCGGCGGGACTCTATGCGGAGCAAGGCTGGACGCTGCCGGCAACGATCAGCCGGGTCTATGACGCCGGTCACGCCGAACGGCGCTTGGGATTTCGGTGCCGAACCGGTTTTGCCGAGGTCCTTGCGGCCCTGCGCGACAGAACAGCGCTGCCGTTCGCGCACGATCCGGCCTATCTCTCGCCCAAGGAGCGAGTGGCCTATTCCTCCTGAGCACGCCGCTGGATCTCCGCCACCGCGATCTGGGCAAAGGCGTCGACCGCGACCGGCAGGCTGGCATTGGCGCGAACATAAAGGCCCAGCTCCGTGAAGACCGGGCCTCGGTCCTCCAAGGGGATATGGACGAGCGTGCCGGCGCGGAGCTCCTTTTCGAGCCCGATGCGCGACATGAAGGTCACGCCGAGATTGTGCTCGGCCAGGTTCTTCATCAGCTCGATCGAGTTCGCTTCGATCGCCGGGGTAATCGGGCGTCCAGAATGCACGATGGTTGGATGGAGCAGCGAACGGATCGACAGCTGCGCATCGGACATGACCAGCGGATAGTCGGCGCAGTCGGCGATCCGTACATGCTTCCGCTCGGCCAAGGGATGGGTTGGCGGGACCACGGCCCCGAGGCGGAAGCGGCCGACCGCGAGCTGGTGGAGTTCGGGGTTGCGCGGCAGGGAGAAGGCAATGCCGAGATCGGCATCGCCGTTGATAATGGCGCTCGGAATGGCGAACGAGCCGGCGGTCGTGACTTTCACGCGCACCCTGCTGTGGTCGGCCAGCAACGTGCCGATGACACTGGGAAGCAGGTCGGCGCTGAGGCCCTCGACCGCCACGACCTCGACCCGGCCGGTATTGGCGCCTTTCAGCGCGGCCAGCTCCGATCTGGCGCGATCGGCGTCGCGCAGCACGATCGCGACGTGGCGGGTCAGAACCTCTCCGGCCGAGGACAATTTGAGACCTCCGGGCAGCCGTTCGAACAGCGGCATGCCGATCTCGGCCTCCAGCTTCAGGATTTGCCGATTGACGGCGGAGGAGGCGACATTGAGGCGCCGCGCCGCCTCGCGGATCGACCCAGCCTTGCGCACCGCGTCGAAATATCGAATCGCCGGCGCGTGTATCCGCATGGTGACCGCTTTGCCGTTAGCGCTCATGCACGAGGGCTCCCGCTACCCAGGCCTTGGCGACGTTAGTCCGGCCGGCATTATAGACGATCTTCTGCAATACATCGGCGTGACTGTCTTCGGGCCACACCAGGACGTTGCTCCCCTCGGCATTGGCGTCGACCAGGATGGCGTCAAAATGCCAACCCTCCCTGAACAGGCCTACGGCCAGGTCCAGCGCTTCCCCGCCGCCGGCCGTCGCCAGCCAGAAGGCGGTCACCGGCGCGATCCGCATATCCGGCGTGCCGCGCTGGGACCGCGGTGTTCGCGGGTCGACGCCATGCTCCAGCAGACGGCCGGCATTGACCGCCTGCCGCGCATTCTCGAACAAGGATGGTGTCGCGCCGCCGGAAATGTCGGT
>CAZNNJ010000532.1:0-4085 GCA_964574305.1 uncultured Rhodospirillales bacterium
GCTGGGCGTCGGAGGAGATCACCGTCGATTTCAGCGATTCGTCGATGGCGCTGATGAACCCCAACCACGCCTACGGCACGGTCAGGGACTGTATCGGCTATGTCCAGCGCCTGATGGATGCCGGGGCGGACGAGATCCTGTTCATCTGCCAGATGGGCACGGTGCCGCAATGGGCGCAGCTGGAGACGATCCGCAATATCGGCACGCACGTCATCCCGTATTTCCGCGCGCGCGGCGGCTAAAGGATCAGGTGCAGTCGAACAGGCACATGAGGCCGAAATCCATGTGTTGCTGCATGTGGCAGTGGAACAGGCTGAGGCCGGTCTGGTCGGCGGTGAAATCGACCTCGACCTCCTGATACTTGCCGACCATCACGACATCCTTGAGGATGCCGGCGGTCGGCAGGCCGGCCAGCCGGGTCAGCATGAAGCTGTGGCGATGCAGATGCATCGGGTGCACATCGTCGGTGGCGTTGCGCATCTTGAGGCGATAGCGCCGCCCATGCTTCAGCCGGAACAGCGGGCCCATCCGGTCCATCGCGAACGACACGCCGTTGATCGCGAACCGGTCGAAGCCGCCGGCCGCGCCTGAGCTCGACGAGATCGTGAGATCAAACGTCTCGTCCGGCGCCGGCACCGATGCGGGCGCCGCTCCGAAGCGTGCATAATTCCAGCGGAACGCCGCCGGGTCGCTCCAGGCCGGCTTTCCCGAGGCGCCGGCATATTCGACCACGATCCCCATGCCCTTGCCTCGGGCGTCGCTGTCGAGGTCGCCCATCACCCAGACGCCCGGGGCCTTCATCTCGACGATCGCCGAAACCCGCTCGGCCGTGCCGATCCATAGGACCGGGACCTCGGCCGGCGTGGGCACCGGATTGCCATCCAGCGCGACGACGCGGAACATATGGCCCGGCAGCGCCAGGCTGCGGATCTCGGTCGCGCTGGCGTTCAGGATATGGAACAGCACCCGCTCGCCCTGCCTGACCCTGACCGGCTCGCCCGCGCCCAGCATCTTCCCGTTGATCGCGAAGAAGTTATAGCCGAGCTCAAACCCCTGCTCCGGCTGGCCCGCCTTGATCGCCGCCGCCACCGCGGCCGCATTCTGGTCGCGCAGCGCCGGCAGCTCATTCTTCGGCTCAAGGAAGTCCGCCGGCATCTCCATCCGGGTGAAGATCGGATCGAATTCCTTGAGCGTCAGGAAGACTTCGCGGTCATAGGCGCCGGGCTCACGCTTGGGCTCGATATAGACCGGCCCGGCGAGGCCGGAATACAGGCCGGCGGTGAGGTCGGCGCCCGCCATGGTGTGGGTGTGATAGAAGCGGAAGCCGGTCGGCGCGGGAACGATGCTGAGCCGCCGCCGCCCGTGCGGCGGGATGAAGGGCGTCCCCTCCTCCGCCGCGCCGTCCAGCGCCGCCGGCAGGAACAGCCCATGCATATGGAGCAGCTCGGGTGTGTCGGTGTCGTTATGGACATCGATGGTGACCGGCCTGCCCTCCTGCATCCGCAGGAGCGGGCCCGGGAACTGCCCGTTATAAAGCTTGGTCGACACGATCGTGTCGGGGCCGAGTTCGACGAGGCCGGTCGCGATCTTGAGCGTATGGTCGGCCGGACCGTCGGCCGCCAGTGCATGCCCCATGACGGACGCCGCCGGCACGGCGCCGGCGGCAAGCTTCAGGAATCGGCGGCGATCGAGCATTGGGAAGGGTATCGTTCAGGTCCTGTCGGGCGACGATCTTTAAGCCCGAATCGGCCGCCCGTCACCTGTCACGGCGGCACGATATCGACCAGCCGCGGATCGCGGTCCCAGTGCCAATCGCGGATTTCCGGCATGTCCTCGCCATGGCGGCAGACATAGGCCCGGTGCTCTTGCAGCTTGTCGCGCAGCGCCTGCTTCAGATGCGCGCCGATATTGCGCAGCCTGGGCACCCGGTCGATCGCGTCCATCGCCAGGTGGAACCGGTCGAGCTCGTTCAGGACCGTCATGTCGAAGGGGGTCGTGGTGGTGCCCTCCTCGCGATAGCCGTGGACATGGAAATTGTCGTGATTGGCCCGGCGATAGGTCAGGCGGTGGATCAGCGTCGGATAGCCGTGGAAGGCGAAGATCACCGGCTTGTCGGCGGTGAAGATCGAATCGAACTCGCTGTCCTCCAGCCCATGCGGATGCGCGCTGTGCGACTGCAGGGTCATCAGGTCGACGACATTGACGACACGGATGCGGATATCCGGCAGATGGGTCCGCAGCAGGTCGACCGCCGCCAGCGTCTCCAGCGTCGGAACATCGCCGGCGCAAGCCATCACCACGTCCGGCTCCAACCCGTCGTCGCTGCTGGCCCAGCGCCAGATGCCGACCCCCGCCGTGCAATGGGCGATCGCCTGGCCGCGGTCGAGCCATTGCGGCGCCGGCTGCTTGCCGGCGACGATCACGTTGATGTAGTCGCGGCTGCGCAGGCAGTGGTCGGTCACAGACAGCAGGCAGTTGGCGTCGGCCGGCAGATAGACCCGGACGATATCGGCCTTCTTGTTGACGACATGATCCAGGAAGCCCGGGTCCTGGTGGCTGAAGCCGTTATGGTCCTGCCGCCAGACATGGCTGGTCAGCAGATAGTTCAGCGACGCGATCGGCCGCCGCCAGGGGATATGGCGCGAGACCTTCAGCCATTTGGCATGCTGGTTGAACATCGAATCGACAATGTGGATGAAGGCCTCGTAGCACGAGAAGAACCCGTGCCGGCCGGTCAGCAGATAGCCCTCGAGCCAGCCCTGGCAGAGATGCTCCGACAGCACCTCCATCACCCTGCCGTCGGTCGAGATATGCTCGTCATCGTCGAAGATCTCGGCGGTCGAGACCCGGTCGGTCACCTCGAACACCGCATCCAGCCGGTTCGACGCGGTTTCGTCGGGGCCGACGATGCGGAAGTTCCTGGCCTCGGCATTGGCTGCCATCACGTCGCGGAGGAACCGGCCGGTGACCCGGGTCGCTTCGGCCACGGTCTGGCCCGGGCGATCGACATCGACGGCGTAGTTGCGGAAGTCGGGCATGATCAGCGGCTTCAGGATCGCCCCGCCATTGGCGTGCGGGTTGGCGCTGATCCGCCGCTCGCCCTTGGGCACCAGGGCCGTCAGCGCCGGCAGCGGCTTGCCATCCTCATCGAACAGCTCCTCCGGGCGGTAGCTCTTCATCCAGGCCTCGAGCGCGGTCAGATGTTCGGGCTTGGACAGGTCGGCCAGCGGCACCTGGTGGGCGCGGAAGGTGCCCTCGACCTTGTGCCCGTCGACCGTCTTGGGGCCGGTCCAGCCCTTGGGCGACCTCAGCACGATCATCGGCCAGGCTGGACGATGCACGACGCCGCCTTCGCGGGCCGTGCGCTGGATCGCGGCGATCTCGTCGAAGACGCGGTCCATGGTGGCGGCCATCTGCTGGTGCATCGCCGCCGGATCGTCGCCGCTGACGAAATAGGGCCGGTAGCCGTAGCCGATCAGCAGATAGGCCAGCTCCGCGTCGGGCAGGCGCGCCAGCACGGTCGGCCCGGCGATCTTGTAGCCGTTGAGATGCAGGATCGGCAGCACCGCGCCGTCGCGCGCCGGGTTCAGGAACTTGTTCGAGTGCCAGCTGGTCGCGAGCGGCCCGGTCTCGGCCTCGCCGTCGCCGATCACGCACGCCACGATCAGCTCCGGGTTGTCGAACGCGGCGCCGTAGGCGTGCGACAGCGCGTAGCCCAGCTCGCCGCCCTCGTGGATCGAGCCGGGCGTTTCGGGCGCGACGTGGCTCGGAATGCCGCCGGGGAACGAGAACTGCGTGAACAGCCGCTTCATCCCCTCCTCGTCCCGCGAGACGGCCGGGTACACCTCGCTGTAGGTGCCTTCGAGGTAGACATTCGCCACCAGCGCCGGGCCCCCGTGCCCGGGCCCAGCCACGTACAGGACGCTGAGGTCGTGCTGCCGGATGACGCGATTCAGGTGGACGTAGATGAAGTTGAGCCCGGGCGTGGTGCCCCAGTGCCCGAGCAGCCGGGGCTTCCCGTGCTCGAGCGTGACCGGCCCCCGCAAACGCGGGTTTTCGGGAATATAGATCTGGCCGACGGAAAA
>CAZNNJ010000532.1:4095-4616 GCA_964574305.1 uncultured Rhodospirillales bacterium
CGTGCTGGGGGTGAGGGGCCTCTCGCAAGAGGGGGTTGCTGCCGAAATAGTCCGGGCTGACGCAAAGATAGGTCGCGGGGCCCGAGTAGGCGTCGAGGGTGCGCAGCTCGTCGGTCTAGAGCGGACCGTCCGGCAAGCGACCGGCGGGCCGCCGTGAATCCGCCACGGGTGGCGTGCGCGAGGTCATGAGCGCGTCCCCTTTCCTTCGCCGGGGCCGGCCTGCGGCTCCCGATCCTCCCAGTCCTCCCACGGCACCTGGTGCGAACCTAGATAGGCTCTGACGGCCTCGCCGATCGTGTAGAAGAAGGCATCCTCTCCGAGCCGCTTGTAGAGGCCGAAGCGCTTGAGCTCGTCCTTGACCGGGTCCTTCATCTCGGCGAAGCGCAAATCGACCCCGGCCTTCTGCAGCGATTCGTCCAGCTCGGTCAGCATGTCCACCGAGGTCACGTCGATGTTGGTCACCGGCTCGGCGGCGACCACCAGCCAGCTCACCGGCGAGGGCGCGGAGACGACGGCGTTCA
>CAZNNJ010000533.1:0-4613 GCA_964574305.1 uncultured Rhodospirillales bacterium
CCTGGGCGGTGAGGTCCGACTTGTTGAAGTCGAAGAACACCAGATAGCTCTTCGGTGCCGGCGCGACAGCCTGGGCCGGTGGCGGCGCATAGGGCGCGGCCGGGGCCGTTTCTTCCTTGCTGGCCTCGAACCGGTATTTCAGCGAGAAGCCGAACATCCGCGGCGGGTTGTAGGCGACCGAGCTGAACCCCGCCGTGGTCTGGAGCGGGATCACGCCGACGACATGCAGGTTGTCGGTGACGTTGGTCATGAAGAAACCCAGGTCGAACGGCTGCTGGAAGATGTTCGTCCAGTCGGCCCGGATGTCGAAATTCTCATAATGCGCCTGGTAGTTGAGCAGCTCGTCCGCCAGCGGGCTGGTCGACTGATGGCCGTACCAGGACCAGGAGATCGAGGCCGTCATCTCGCCCCAGGCCGGGTCGATCGGCACGTGGTAGGTCGGCGTGACCGAGAACTGGAACAGCGGGATATACTGGAACGGCGGCGATCCGACCTGCCCGAATTGCTGCGGATAGTTGTCGTAATGCGTGTAGATGTACGATCCCTGCGCCGCCAGATCGAAGCCATAGGGCAGGCTGAAGACCTGCTCGATCTCCGCGCCTTCCAGATAGGCGCTGGCGGCATTGGCCGTGATCGTCGCGACCGACGACGCCTCGCCCGTACCCCGTATAGTCTCTTCGATCGAAACCTGAATGGCCTTGTAGTCGGTGTGATAGATATCCGCGTTGGTCCGGCCGTGGATGCCCATCAGCTCATAGTCGGTCTTCACGCCCAGCTCGACGTCGGTCACATGCTCCGGCTGGAATTTATTGTAGGGTGCCTGCACCGCGAGAACCGAACCGCCGGGCCGATAGGCATTACCCGCGCGGACATAGACCAGGGTCTGCGGTGACAATTGATAGTCGAGACCCAGATTCCAGCCGAACGAGCTGAAATGGCCATCGACTTGGCTCAGGCAATTATTGTCGTGGAGCGGCACGTTGCAGTCGGTGGGAATGCCGTTAGGCGTGTGCGTGACAACGTCGCCCGGGGTCGTTGAGCGTTCCGACAGGGAATCAAAATCCCATGTGTAGCGATAGCCCGCGGTGAAGCGCAGGTTCGGCACCCAGTCCGACAGGTCGTAGATCGCATGCGCGAAGACCGCCTGACTGCGCGAGCTTTCGCGATAGTGGTTGTAGATCGTCGAGCCTAGGCCATCCAGCACGATGGTCGTGTCGCCCAGCGGGTGATCGAACAGTAGAAAGCCGCCGACCCGCCAGTCCAGCCGGTCGTTCAGTGCCTTGCCGGAAAGCTGAAGCTCTTCGGTGTACTGCACCTCGTTGTTGTTCCAGCCGTGATTGTTGCCCGGGAAGCCGAAGATGGCGAGCGGCACGCCGATCGAGCTGAAATCGTCGACGCTCAGCTGCTTGAACACCCGCGCCGCGGCGATGTTCTTCAGTGTCAGATTGTCGGAGATGTCCCAGGTGGCGATATCGGTGAAGCCGTAGAAATAGTCCTTGCCGATCTCGCTCGACGGCCGGCCCAGGATCGTCCGCGGGCCCAGCGCCTGCTGCTGCGCCAGGAGGGCCGGCAGGGTCGGGAAGACGCCGAAATGGAAGAAGCCGCACCCGCCGGGCGGTGCACCCGGACCTGTGTCGGACAGGGTCACGGTGTAGGCGCATGACGGAGAATTGAGCGGCACCGGCTGGAAGCTGGCGGAAAGGCCCGTCAGCGGGAATTTCGGATTGATCCGCGCCAGCATGTTCGAGGCACCGTTCGAATCCTGCCAATAGCCGTCATAGAGCAGGTAGTTCTCGAAATCGTCGGTCGGCCGCAAGGTCACGCCGACGCGCCAGGCGTAATAATCCCGGTCGTCCAGATACGAACCGTCCTCAAGGTTCTTGGTATAGCCGTCGCGCTTCTGCATCTGGCCGGCGATGCGCACCAGCAGCTTGTCGGGAACCACCGGCACATTGACCGCGCCCTCGACCTCCTTGTCGCCGTAATTGCCGAACGTGGTCTGAAGATAGCCTTCCAAAGTGTTGGTCGGCCGCTTCGGCTGGAACGAGATCAGGCCGCCGATCGATGGCCGGCCGAACAGCGTGCCCTGCGCGCCCTTGTCGACCTCGACCGCGTCCAGGTCATAATAGAATCCTGGAGACAGGCCGTGGGTCAGGCCGGTGGCGGCGTTGGAATCGGTGTTGCTCAACGGCACGTCGGCGAAATAGATCTCCGTGCCGGCGAGGCCGCGCAGCCTGACCTGGCCGGAGAAGAACGCGTTTGGGTCGGACAAGGTCTGGCTGATCGCGAGCGACGGAACCACCTTCGACAGGTCGCGCAGTTGCTCGACATGCTTCTGCTCGAGATCGGTCTGGGTGAAGGCGGTGATGGCGATCGGCACCGTCTGCAGCCGTTCCTCTCGGCGCCGCGCCGTGACGACGATCTCCTCCATGCCTGAACCGGCTGCCGCCGCGGGCTGGTCGGATTGCGCCGCCGCTTGTCGGGCGCCCCCAGCCAGGACGAACATTGCGGCGGTGGCGCACAGCGCCGTCGTCAAACGTGCAGACATGGTTTCCTCCCCGTTGGATGCTCCGCCGCGCGGACGCATCCGGTCATCGCGGGCGCGTTGGTTTTTTTGGGCGTGGTCCGCCCGTCATCTCGCGCCCGTCCCCTCGCAGATTTCCCGTTATCCAAGGGCCGCGGTGCGCAGCTTTCCGGCCGCATCCCGTTCCAGCCGAATGCCGAGCTTCGACCCGGGGACCTCGCCCGCCCTCAGCGTCGCCTTGTAGAGGCCGGCATAGAGCGGCGGAATCTCGTCCAGGCCGGTGAAGACATCGGCATTCGTACGCACGACCGGCGGCATGTTGCCTTCGAGGTCGGTGAAACCGTACTGGTGAGCCAACTCGGCGCAGATCAGGTACTGGCCGGCAAAGCGCATCGGATCGGGATCGGTTGCGATGGCCAGCACCGCCCGGCCCGAGAAGCGCGGCGTCTCCGCGACACACAGATCGACGCCCATCAGCTCCATGCGGCCGTCCGGCTTGGTCTCGGACACGGCCAGCATCGGCTCGCTCTTGACGAGGCCCGGCCAGATCGAGGTCACGACCACGTTGTGCGGCGTCAGCTCGATCGCGGTGTCGTGGGTCAGCTTGTTCAGCGCGCCCTTGCATGCGCCGTAGGGCACCGACAGCAGATATTCCTCACAGCCGATCGACGAGACATTGACGATCATGCCCCCGCCCTGCCGCACCATCAGCGGCGCCGCCATCTGCGATGCGATGAAGGCGGAGCGCAGCCCGACATTCATCGTGCTGTCCCAGACCGCGGGCGACAGCTCCCAGAACGGCTTGCCGATGGAGTCGTGATAGTCCTCCATCGCCGTGGCGTTGTTGACCAGTATGTCGAGGCGGCCATGCTCGGCCTCGATCCGGTCGAACACCTTCGTCACGGCCGCGTCGTCCGCGTGGTCGCAGGCGATCGCGGTAATCGTGCCGCCAATCGCGGCGGCCTCCGCCACCGCCTCGCCCAACGTGCCGAACAGGCCAGGCTGCGGCGTGACGGTGCGCGCGGTGATGTAAGTGATCGCGCCGGCGGCGGCCAGCTCGACCGCGATGCCTCTGCCGATACCCCGGCTGGCGCCGGTGACCAGGACAACCTTGCCCTCAAGCGGACGTGATGACGCCATGATCGATCCTCCCCGTATACTATCTTTCGGCCGCGGCTTCGGCCGCACGCTTGACAGGTGACAAGTGCTACCGTAGCGTCTTGACACCTGTCAAGCGATTCCTTGACACGTGACAAGCGGGGGTAAAATGGCGGCTCGCAAAAGCGCCGTGGCGGATGCGGTGGCCAAGGTTTCGGGGGATGCCGGCCCGGTCCAGGAGACGATCCTGGAGGCCGCGCTCGATGCCTTTGCCCAGCGCGGCTATGACGGCGTGTCGGTGCGCGAGCTCAACCGCCAGATCGGCGTCAGCCACAATCTGGTACACCATTATTTCGGTTCGAAGGACGCGCTGTGGCGCGCCGCCATCGATCATGGGTTGAGCCGCGTCAACGACACATGGCGGCTGGAGGATCTGGGGCCGCTGACCGATGTCGAGAAGATGAAAGTCGGCCTGCGCCGGTTCCTGGAGGTGGTGGCGCGCGCGCCCGCCATCCAGCGCATCATGGAACGTGAAGGCGCGATCGGCGGCCCTCGCCTCGACTATATCGCCGAGCGCTACATCGTCCCGTCCTTGGGGCCGGGCCTCGCCCGGTTCGAGGAAACGACGAAGATCGAGGAGCGCGATCTGAACCTGGCCAGCGTCGCGCTGCTCACCGCCGCCGGCGCCACCGCCTTTTTCACCCAGGCCGCGCTGGCGCGGAAGATCGGCGGGCCCGATCCGTTCTCGGAGGAAGGGATCGAGCGCCACATCCAGACGATGACGACTGTTCTGTTCTACGGCGTCCTGGGGCGCCCGCCGGAGCCCGCCAGGAAATCGAAATCCGACAAACCGAAATCGAAACCGAAGGGGTAGGAAACATCATGCAGGCACAGGCGAACGCCCGGACCATGGGCATTAGGAATGGACACGAATGCAACCCCTTGCCCTCCCGGCTGGTGTAATGAACCCTCCCCGGAACGCCTCTCGCAA
>CAZNNJ010000534.1:0-4604 GCA_964574305.1 uncultured Rhodospirillales bacterium
CCCCCCCACCCTCCCGGCCCTTCGGGCCCGGCCCATCCCTCTCCCGCGGGCGCGGGCGAGGGGCTGTCCGGCGCGGGCGAAGGGTTGGAAGGCTGGACGGCGACCTTCGCCGGCTCATCCTCCAGCGCATTCTTATCCAACAGCTGCAGCACCCGGCGGCGATTCAAAGCCGACTCCCCCGCGATCTTCTTCAGCGCGTCCCGCGCCGTCCCGGCGATCACCTTGGCTTCCTCGCCGGCGCCGGCCAAGCGGTCGAGCTGGATGGCGGCGTGGATCAGGCGGGCGCGGTCGGGGCCTTTCTGGGCCTTGAACAGGGTGAGGAAATCGTCCGCCGTCAGCTTCGACAGGACGGCGATGTCGGCATGGGCGCTGGTTTTGGTCCGGGCGATGGCGAGCAGCACATCGGCGGCCGGGCGGTCGTCGGGGAATTCGCGGTAGCGCTTTTCGAACGCGGCCTTGACGTCGGGGTCGGTGATGTCGCCGGCGAAGGGATAAACGGACAGGTCGAAGAAGCTGCGCCCGTCCTTACGCTCGGCCATGTAGTGGCCCAGCATCTGTGAGGCATCGTGCGGCCGGTTCAGGTCCTTTAGCAGCTTGACCCCGGCATTGAGATTCAGCGGCGAGACGAAGGCGACGTTCCGGCGCACCGCCATGGTCAGCTGCCGGATCAGCTCGACCTCGTTGCCGTCGAAGGAGTCGCTGTAGAGCCGCCAGGCGGCGTCGAAGGAGTCCGTCGCCTGGCCGACCTTGATCGCCTCGGCCCGCCTGGTCGCGCGGGCGAGAATCTCCTTCTCGTCGAAATAGCCGCGCTCGATCCCGTCCAGCAGCACCAGGTCGAACTCGTCGAGCGTGGTGAAGCCGTAGCTGTCGAGCAGCGCGTTCCATTCCTTGACTGTGTCGGAGACCTCGGCGGCTTCGCCCAGGGCGAAGACATGCTTGGCCCGGTGCTCCCGCAGATAGTCCAGGGTCGGGGCATCCTTCGAATAGACCGACCAGCCCAGCAGGGTCAGCGACCGCACCGCCTGGCGCTGCAAGGTGGAATCGAAATCCTTGAGCAGCGGGACGACATGCAGCACCAGCCGCTCGATCTTCTTGATGATGCGGATATTGGCGATGCCGAGCGCGACCAGGGCAGTACGCAGAGTCTGCAATGCCGGCGCATCGCCGACGATCGCGACCCGCACGCTGTCCGTCGCCTCGGGCGCGATCTCCAGCGACCGGTCGATCACCTTCTCGTTATAAAGCTCGAACTCGGCCTTGGCCGTGCCCTCCAGCGCATCGTCATTGAGGATGATGACGACCTTGCAGCCCTTCTGATCGCGCAGGTCCGAGATCAGACCCAGCACGTCCTTCATCAGCAGATGCTGGCCCATCCGCTCCAGGTCGTCGATGCAGATCAGCCGGTCGCGCACCGAGAGGAATGAAAGCGCCTGCAGCTCGGACGCATAGTCGCTCGCCTGCGGCAGGTTCTGCAGAAAGGAGAAGCTCTGCTTGCCGATCCGCTTGAACAGGGCGGCGGCGTTGGACTTGAAGGTCTCGACCGTCGGCTCGGTGCCGATATCGGCCAAGGACATTCCGTTCTCGAAGATCGCGTATTTGAGCTGGTCGAGCGAATCCCGGCCGAACAGCGAGACATAGGTGTAGGAGCTGAGGGCGATCGCGTTCCTGTCCCGCGCCCGCCGCAGCATCTGCTCCCAGCCGTAGGTCTTGCCCACGCCCCACTTGCCGCGCAGGCAGAGAACCTCCGGCTCGGCCGACGCCAGGAACCGCTCGATCTCCTTCTCGATCAAGACTGCCGACATGAAACCTCCGCGCTGGCGCCGCCGTTACCCTGCCCGGCGATTCGACTATCGCTAGCATATCGAAGACCCGAGGTCAGTGTGTCGCGGTTCCGCAGAGCCCGCAGTCCGGTCTTGTGTTCCTGTTGCCCCAGCCCCCGCAAAACGTCAGTCTCGGACAGCCTGTCCCAAACTGCGAGCAGCGCCCGATGCTTCCCGCCTTTCTCCCCCCGATGCTCGCCGCCAATACGCACTCACGGGCGCCGGTGCTGCTGGCCTTCATCTTCGCTGTCGGGGTTTATCTGCTGTATTGCGGGATCGCCTACTTGCGGCAGGGCAAAATAGGCTCCCGCCACGGAACCGTGCTGACGCCGCGGAAACAGCCGAAACTCTACTGGGCCAACGTGACCCTGGCAGTCGGCGGCGGCACGCTGATGATCGTCACGAGCCTCGCGATCGTGTTGTACAGACGCCTTCACTAACTCATCCGACCGCCTGACGCAGTCGCACCAGCACCTGCTCCAGCCCGGCGATATGGCCCAGCGCCTCCTCGGGCGATACACCGGGGACGTGAACGCGCAGATTGAGCGAATCGCTGCCGGTCGCAGCCATGTCGGCGATCAGGCTTTCGGCAATCGTCTCTGGCGTACCCTCGGTCAGCTGGTTGGCCGCCCATCGCGACTGAGACGCCTCGGACGTGTAGCTGCGGTAGAGCTCGACCTGCTTTTCGTGGCGCGCCTGTCCGCCGCCGCCGACCGACACACGGCGAACCAGCACGATGGGCCCGGTCCCGCCGGCGGCGCGGTAGGCGTCGGTCATTTCCCGGCAATGCTCGTGTGCGCTGACACCGGCATAGAGCAGCCCTGCCCCAGCCGCGGCGGCGCGGCGGACGGCGGCCAGGCTCATGGCGGCGCTGACCACCGGCACGGGATGCTGGACGCAACGCTTGATCGCGATGTCGCCGGCTATGAGCCCACCGTCACGGCCCGACAGGGCGGCGGTGACGGCGTTCAGCCCCTCGGCAAAGCGGGCGGCGAGATTGTCCTTGGTCGTGCCCATGATGGTGAAATCGTCCTCGAGCGATCCGGCGGCGACGCCGAGCCCCACACGGCCGGGGAAGCGGGCGGCAAGCCAGGCCAGTTCCTCCGCCACCAGCGCCCAGGGGCGGAGCGGGAGCAAGAGCGGGCAAGGCGCGGCCCAGCTCGCTGGCATCGCCTCCAGCAGCCAGCCGGCCATCTGCACCGGGTTCGGGAGATAACCGCCGAAGCCGCCATGATGCTCGCTGGTCATCACCCCGTCGAAGCCGACCTTGGCGGCCAGCGCCGCCTGCTCCCGCATCGCCGTCACGATCCGGTCGGCCGGCAGGTCGTTATGCGGATAGAGGCGCAGCGAGATCGACCCGGCGGCGAAGGGCGGCAACACGCTCATGATCCTGGCTTCCCTCTTATCTCGATGAAGTCATTAATAAGTTCTTGGAGAACCAAGCAAGAGCTTGTTTACTTGGGGCACCGAGCCGGACCAACCGGCGGGCACTCAAGCGGGAGGACAAATGTGACCGATCAGGCGGCCGGACAGCACGCGACCATCGAGGGATTCCGCCAATGGATGGCGGTCATCCTGATGCTTTCAGGCGGGGTGATGCTGGGGCTGGTGGTCGCGGCGATGTCGCCGGTGGCGCATGAGGCGTCGCGTTACTTCGCCAGCCGCAGCAAGGCCGACGGCGACCTCGTCGCGCAGATGATCGTCACCGCGCCCTCGATCGGCATCATTATCGGCGGCCCGCTGTCCGGCTGGCTGATCGGCTTTACCGGCGCGAAACGTTTCTTCCTCGGCGCGCTCGCGATTTTCGGGCTAGCCGGATCGGCCGGGCTTTATCTCGAAGATGCGTCCCTGCTGCTCGCAAGCCGCTTTGTCCTGGGACTGGCGACATCGGGCATCGTCACGTCGATGATCGTGCTGATCAGCGAACACTATACTCCCGAAACACGAGCACGTGTGCTGGGCTATCAAAGCGCCAGCGGCGCGTTCTTCGGCGTACTGACGATCGAGGCCGCCGGCCGCCTGGGCGAGTTCGGCTGGCGCATGCCATTCGCGCTTTATCTCCTGGCCTTCCTGGTGCTCGCCTTCGGCATCTTCTTCCTACCTTCCTCGCCGCGCCAGGTGCGCCCGCAAGGGCCGAAGGCACCGGTCGACCTACGGCCGCTGATCGCGCTCTGGCCGATTTATGTGATGATCATTCCGATGTTCATCGCGGTCTATATGCCCAATATCCAGGTGTCGTTCCTGCTGCGAGACGACGGAATCACGGATTCGCTGACCCAATCGCATGTAATCGAGACCGGCGCCTTTACCGTGGCGGTCAGCGCGCTCTGTTTCGGGATGATCCGCAAGCGGCTCAGCTGTCCCCAGATTCTGCTGGCCTGCTTCATCTTCCAGGGACTGGGGATCGCGATCATGGGCGTGTCGCATAGCGCCGTGCCGATCGCGCTGGGCTGCGGCATCCTCGGTATCGGCACCGGCATTTCGAACCCGTTGATCTCCGACCTGATCGTCGCCCGCACGACGCCCGAGACGCGCAGCAGCGCCATCGGCCTCAGCTACACCGCCCGTTATTCTGGCGACTTCATCAACCCACTTGTGATGCGCCCGCTGGCCATCGCGATCGGCCTGCATAGCGCCTTTCTCACCGTCGGCGTCGCTTTCCTAGTCGGCGTCGTCATCGCCGCGCTGTGGCGGCAGTCGCCCGGAAAGACCGCGGCCGCTTAGACCAATCGGTCGCCGCGGAGGTCGTGCAGCTTCTTCTTGAGCGTCTGCGGGTTGGTCTCG
>CAZNNJ010000535.1:0-4585 GCA_964574305.1 uncultured Rhodospirillales bacterium
GGCCTCCTGGATCAGCGACTCGCCGAACACCTTGGTATAGGTCGGCGGCCCGGCCTTGCCCTTGGCTTGGGCGCCGGTGACCACATCGAACTTGGCGACAGCGTGGAGCTTGTCCGCCGTCGCCGCGGCCGGCGGATAGCCGTGGCCCTTCTCGGTGACGACATGGACCAGAACGGGAGCCTCCTCATCCCAGTCGCGGATATTGCGCAACACCGGGAGCAGATGGTCGAGATTGTGCCCGTCTATCGGGCCGACATAGTAAAATCCGAGCTCCTCGAACAAGGTTCCGCCGGTCACCATGCCGCGGGCATATTCCTCGGCGCGCTCGGCGGCGCGGCGCATCGGCTCGGGCAGATGCTTGACCACATCCTTGGCGATATGGCGCAGCGACCGATAGGAGTGGGAGGAGATCAGCCGCGAGAGATAGGCGCTCATCGCGCCCACCGGCGGGGCGATCGACATGTCGTTGTCGTTGAGGATGACGATCAGCCGGCTCTTGCGCGCCCCGGCATTGTTCATCGCCTCATAGGCCATGCCCGCGCTCATCGAGCCGTCGCCGATCACCGCGATGACGTTCCGCTTCTCTTGCCTGAGGTCGCGGGCGACGGCCATGCCAAGGCCGGCGGAGATCGAGGGCGAGGAGTGGGCCGCGCCGAACGGATCGAACTCGCTCTCACTGCGCCTGGTGAAGCCCGACAGGCCGCCGCCTTGGCGCAAGGTGCGGATGCGGTCGCGCCTGCCGGTCAGGATCTTGTGCGGATAGGCCTGATGGCCGACATCCCAGATCAGCCGGTCATGCGGCGTGTCGAAGATGTAATGGATCGCGACGGTGAGCTCGACCACGCCGAGGCCGGCGCCCAGATGGCCGCCGGTGACGGAGACCGCGTCCAGCAGCTCGGCGCGCAATTCATCGGCCAGCTGGCGAAGATCAGTGTCGGGAAGCTTGCGCAGCGCCTCGGGGGTCGGCGCCAGGTCGAGCAGCGGTGTCTGCAGACGATTGGGTATGGTCAATTTTGCTTTTCCTCCCGACGAATGATCGCTCCGCGTCGGGCCGGACGATTCGGCGACATTAGTCGCGCGCCGCCGGCAAGGCAATTTAAGAGGTGGTTACGAGGTGGGTTCGACCGCTACCCAACCCGCCGGGCAAAGCCTTTGAAAAGAAAGAAAAGGCGATTTATAGGCCATTTTGCGCGACTTCGCGATCCAATAGCCCAGATAGAGGAACGGATGCTGCTGCCGGCGCAGCAGGGCGAGCGCCGCCAGCACGATGAAGGTGCCCAGGCTGCGGCGATGGGCGGCCGGGTCGAAGAAGCTATAGACCGCCGACAGCCCGTCCGACAGGGTGTCGACCAGCATCGCGCCCAACAGGCCGTTGCGGCTGTCGCGCAGCTCGAGCACCCGGCTGTCGGCCGAGCCGTCCTGGATCATGGCGCGAAAATCGAGAAAGCTCATCCGCGCCATGTCGCCGTCGGCGTGGCGGCCGCGCTGATAGGCGCTGAACAGCTGGTACTGTTCCTCGCTGGCGATGGCCGGACGCTCGACCAGGGTCAGGTCGGCATTGCGCTTCAGGATGCGCTTCTGGGTGCGATTGGGCAGGAAACCGTCGGCCGAGATGCGGACCGGGACGCAGGCCTGGCAGGCCGGGCAGACCGGGCGATAGACGATGTCGTGGCTGCGGCGGAAGCCGGCGCGGGTCAGCGTCGCGTTGAGCTCGGCGGTGCCGCCGCCATCCAGGCGCGTGAACAGCTTTCGCTCGATCTGCCCTGGAATGTAGGGGCAGGGCGATGGCATCGACCGGTAAAACCGGCGCAGCGCTGCGAAATGCGGCGGGATGATCGACATAGAGAACCGTTAAAAGCGCAACGATGCTAATGTGATCGACCACGCCTTTGCACGCAAGTATTCAGTGGGGCAAGCGCCGGATTAATCCTGCCTACGGCAGGAATTGCTGCCGGCCGAGGCCGGTGGCCGCCACCTGGTCTTGCGAGCCGGACAAAGTGACGGTTCCGCCGTTGCGCCAGCGCTCCGCCATGTCGCCGTAATGGGGCGACAGCGGGTTGCCGGATTCGCCGGTGGCGATGATGAAGCGGCTGTTTTCGAGGTTCGACAGGTCGAACACGCCGCGGAAGCCGGGCCCATGGATGTCGGGGAAATGGACGCCGTCATTGCTGGCGAAACCGGCCCGGTTCACCGTCTCGGCCCCGCCCTGCGCCGGCAGGCCAATATCGAATAGCGACCCCAGCACCGGAATGGCGCCGAACAGCTGAGACGTCAGCCTGGCCTTGTGCGCCTCGCCCCAGCGCCAAGAGGCGATATCGGCGCCGTAGGCCTTGGTCAGTGCCGTCATCGCATCGTCCAGGGTCGCGCCGAGCAGGCCGGCCTGGCCCTCGGCGCCGCGGTATTTGGCGAGCAGCCTCAAGGTCAGGTCCGGGCTGAAGCCGAAGCCGAAGGCGCCGCTGCGCATTATGTCCGGCCCGACCGCCTGTTCCAGCAGCCTATGCTTCAGCCCCGCGGCCCAGGCGGTAAAGATCAGCGGTTCCGGCCGGTCGCGCTGCATCATCCGGTCCCAGCCCTTGACCATGTCCAGCGCCCGCTTGCCCGCGTCGCTGGCCGGCGCGGCTGCCAGCATGCGCGGCAGCATCAGGTCGGCGTCCTGCTCCTTGACGTCGTTCTGCATGCGGACGAAATCGTCGGCGGTGAGGCCACCGCCGGCGGCATCCAGCATGTCGGCGATCCGCTGGGCGCGGAAGGCGTCGTCGCCATGGTTGTGCGAGATATAGATCGGGAAGCTGTCGGGGACGACGCGGTTGTTGGCGTTGATGAAGCGGTGCGTCGCCGGGTCGGCGCCCTGCGGCAGCTGGCTGAAATCGGCAAGGCCGGTCCAGTCCGCCTCTCCGGTCGCGCCGGGGGCCGGGAAATCGTCGGGCACGCGCTTGCGCAGCGGCACCGGCCCGACCGAGGTAAAGCCGATATGGCCGTCGACATCGGCATAGACGATGTTCTGCTCCGGCGCGTGCCACTTCCTGAGAGCCGCCTGGAAGGACGGCCAGTCGCGCGCATGGTCCATGTCGTGCAGCGCCTCGACCGTCGTGTCGTCGGCATTGAGCGCGACGAAGGCGAGGGCGACCGCCTTATCCTTACCGACGGCGGCCGCGAGGTTGGGATCGATGTCCGAGATCACCGGCCCGTGCCGCGTCTCCCGCACTTTCAGGTGGATGTCCTGGCCGAAGCGGACCTTGATCACCTCATCCCGGGTGGTGAAGGGGGCCTGCCCGTCCGGCGTCTTGTACCGGCCGTCCGGCAGCACATCCTCGACGAACAGGTCCTGCACGTCGCCGCCGGTGGTGGTGGCGCCCCAGGCGACGCGGTCGTTATGGCCCAGGATCGTATAAGGCACGCCGGGGAAGGTGACGCCGCTGAGGTTCCCCTCGGGTGTCGCGACTCTCACCATGTACCACAGGATCGGCGCCGTCAGGCCCAGATGCGGATCGTTGGCCAGCAGCGGCTTGCCCGACTTGGTCAGCGTGCCGTCCACCACCCATTCGTTGGAGGCATGGTTGGGGCCCAGTTCGGCCGGCAGGTGGCCGGCGAAACGCTGCCAGTCGATGCCGGTCAGCGCCGAGAGCGTGGTGGCGCCGGCGGCCGTGCTGTCGGGGAACAGGTCCTTGAACACATCGGGCCTGAGCCTGCCGACCAGCTCGGCCCGCAGCGCCTCCTCGCGGTAGTTGCCCGAAAGCTGCAGCGACATCAGCCGGCCCCAGACCAGGCTGTCCGCCGGCTGCCAGGGCTCGGGGCTGACATGCAGCAGCTGGAACTCGATCGGCAGGGGCGCGGCTGGATGCTCGAGATAGGCGTTCACCCCTGCGGTGTAGGCGTCGACGTCGGCGCGGACCTCGGGCGGCAGGGTGGCGTAATTGGCCTCGGCCAGGCGGTAGAGGCCCAGCACCCGCATTTCCTCGTCGAAGCCGAGGCCCAGCTTGCCGACCAGCTCCGACAGGCGACCCTGGCCGATGCGGCGCTGGGTTTCCATCTGCCACAGCCGGTCGCGGGCATGCAGCCAGCCCAATGTGCGGTAGGCGTCGCGCAGCGAACCCGCGAAGACATGCGGGACGGCGTTCTTGTCCCATACCAGATCGACCGGGGCGGCGAGCCCGGTCAGCTTGACTTCGCCGGTCATCGGCGGCGGTGAGAACTTCACCCAGGCGATGACGCCGCCCACGATCCCTGCCGGGATCAGGACGATCGCCAGCAGCAGGAGCGCCAGGGCTAAAAGGACACGGCCGGCACGGCGCATGAAAACTCTCTTTGGGTGCGGGGCTTGAGGCTTCGCGGCTTTGGCTTTAGCACGGGACGGGGTTTGACAATTGGGACACAGCAGACCGTGGAACCGCTGGAGAGGCAATATCTAGGATTGAGCGCGGCGGGTTTCCACCGCAACATTTATTGGGAGTGGCCGTCGGCCGAACCGGACGCTTCGTGCCTCATCGCCATGAACGGCCTGACCCGCACCGGCCGCGATTTCGACGCCCCGGCCCGGGCGCTCTCTGACCGCTTCCAGGTCGTCTGCCTCGACCTCGCCGGCCGC
>CAZNNJ010000536.1:0-4576 GCA_964574305.1 uncultured Rhodospirillales bacterium
TCAACTCCGATGCGATGTCCCGCCACGGCGCCAGATGCCCGTTCCAGATCACCGGCAGTTTGGCGCCGGAATTGTTGGCCTGGTGGCGCAGCATCCCGGCCTTGTAGGCCTCGTTCACCGGAACCATCAGCGCGCCGATCTTCGACAGGCCGAGCCAGACCAGCGCGTAGTCGATCGAGCTCGGCAGCATCACCAGCACCCGGTCGCCCTTGACCACGCCATGGGCAGCGAAGCCGCGCCCGATCCGGTTCGCGGCGCGGTCGACCTCTTCATAGGTCATCGCCCGGTCGCCCATCAGCAGCAGTGGCTTGTCCGGATGGCGCCTGGCGTGGTCCTCCAGCAGATAGTGGTAGACGATGCGGCGGGATTTGGCGCTGACGCTCATCCCACATCTCCGTCATTGCGAGGAGCGAAGCGACGCGGCAATCCAGAGTCGTTAGGCGAGCAGTTCGGCAAAAGGCTCTGGATTGCTTCGCTGCGCTCGCAATGACGGGTGAGGGTACGCATCAATCTCTCACGAACTGCATGAACTCGATCACCACCCCATCCGGATCGGCGCAGCAGAAGACATATTGGCGGGAGCCGGCCATCTCGATGAGCCCCGGCTCGCTATAGACATCATAGCCGCCGGCTTTCAACGCGTCATAGAGCGCATGGGCGTCGCGCACCTTCAGGCAGATGCGGGCGATGCCGAGATGGGTGAGGTCGCGCGGGCCGGCGGATTTCGACACCGGGTCGGCCCACTCGATCAGGTCCAGCCGCGTCGACCACGGATCGTCGCCCAGCACCAGGAAGGTGGCGCGGCCGTTGATCCGCGCCGGCAGGCGGAACAATGGCCCCAGCCCGATATCGCCGAAGGTGCGGCCGCCGTCGGCCTTGCTGATATCGAGGAATTCCTCAAAGCCGATGGTCTTGTAGAAGGCGAGCGAGCGGTCGAAGTCGCTGCAATTCACATTGACATGGAAGATCTGCAGCGTGTTGCGTTTGGTTTCGGTCACCTACTTCCCCTTGAACACCGCCGCCCGCTTCTCCTTGAAGCTCGCCACGCCCTCGGCCGCGTCCTCGCTCTCGAACAGGCGCTGCTGCACCGGCCCGAATTCCAGAGCTGCGGACTCGTAGCCGTACAGCACCGCCCGGCGGGCATTCATCACCGTAGCTTGCACCGCGAGCGGCGCCTGGGCGGCGATCTTCTCCGCCAACTCCAGCGCCCGGGTCAGCTGATGACCCGGCTCGACCACCTCCTGCACCAGGCCGAGGCGCAGCGCGGTGGCGCTGTCGAACTCGTCGCCGGTCAGCAGATAGCGCATGGCGTTGCCCCAGCCGGCGCGTTCGACGATGCGGATGGTGGCGCCGTGATTGGCGAAGATGCCGCGCTTCACCTCGATCTGGCCGAAGCGGCAGTCGCTGGCGGCGATCACGATGTCGGCGGCCAGCATCAGCTCGATGGTGATGGTGAAGCAGATGCCCTGCACCGCGGCCACGACCGGCTTGCTGCGCAGCGGCGGGAAGATGTCGAACGGGTCGACATGGCCCGACGGCGTCAAATGCAGCCCTGCCTTGAACCGCTCCTGCAGCTGGTCCAGCTGGATGCCGGCGGAGAAATGCGGGCCGAAGGCGTGCAGAAGACCCACCCGAATCTCGGGGTCCTTCTCCAGCCGGTCATAGGCCTGGGCCAGCTCGATGAACATCTTCTCGCTGACGCCGTTCAGCTTGGGCACGCGGTCCAGGCCGATCAGCAGCACATGGTTGCGCTGCTCGACGACGATGCGGCCGTTGGGGTCGTTCTGGTCGGTCATGATCAGGCCGTGGGGACGGTGGGTTGGCCCAGTTCCTCCGCCATCCGGGCGATCGCGGCGCGATATTCCTCGGTGAGGCGGGCGCACAGGTCGGCGGTGCTGAGAATGCCATGGATTCCGCCGACGCCCTGGCCGGCGGACCAGATGTCCTTCCACACCTTGGCCTCCCCCTCCAGGCTGAGCGAACTGTGGGCGCCGACCGTCAGGTCGTCCGGGTCGCGGCCGGCGGCGGCGATCGAGGGGCGCAGGAAGTTGCCGTTCACGCCGCTGATCGCCGGGGTGTAGACGATGTCCGACGCGTCGGATTCGATGATCATCTCCTTGAATCCGTCCTGGGCCAGCGCCTCGTGGGTGGCGATGAAGCGGGTGCCCATATAGGCGAAGTCGGCGCCCATGGCGCGGGCCGCGGCCACGTCGCTGCCGTGGCTCATGACGCCCGACAGGATGATGGTGCCGGGAAAGAACTGGCGGATTTCCGAGACCATGGCGAAGGGGCTCATCAGCCCGGCATGGCCGCCGGCACCCGCCGCCACCGCGATCAGCCCGTCGACGCCGGATTCGGCCGCTTTGCGGGCATGCTTCATGTTGACGATGTCGTGGAAGACCAGCCCGCCATAGGAATGGACGGCCTCCACCACCTCCCGCGCCGCGCCCAGCGAGGTGATAATCAGCGGCACCTTGTGCTTGATCGTCGTGGCGATGTCGGCCTGCAGGCGGGAATTGGTCTTGTGGACGACCAGGTTGACGCCGAAGGGCGGCGGCTTGCGGCCGGTGGCTTTTTCATGCGCCGCCAGCCGTTCCTGAATCTCGGTCAGCCAGGCATCATAGCCCTCGTTGGTGCGCTGGTTCAGCGCCGGAAAGGTCCCGACCATGCCGCCCTTGCAGGTCTCGACGACGAGGTCCGGGCCGGACACGAGGAACATCGGCGCGGCGATGATCGGCGCCGACAGGGTTCCGGCGAATTGATGGGGGATGGGCACTGGGACTCCGGGCGGTGAAGGACATTTGGCTTTGTGCAAGCGGCTGCATTTCACCCCCACCTAACCTCCCCCATCGAGGGGAGGGCTTTTAAGTCATATGCGAGTCCCTCCCCCTCGATGGGGGAGGTTAGGTGGGGGTGAATGTTCCCGCCCGCGCAACGCCGCAGTTCTCGCACCCAAACCTAGGCCGCGACAAGCTCCTTGGCGAATGCGTCCTCCACCCGCGTGCCCTTGAAGAAGTCCTTGTTCAAGGTGGTGTAGAACTGCGCCGGGAAGGCGAAGGTGAAGTCGCGGAAGTCTTCCTCGGTGATGTGCTTGTGGCGTACCAGCTCCCAGGATTCGCTGAGGATGCCGGTCATGTCGCTGACGTCCCAGTGGCCGGCGTCGGACGAGAACATGGCGCGGATCTTGGCCTTGCCAGGATTGAGCTTCGTGTTGAAGGCCCAGGCGATCGATGTGTCCTCGGCCTCGCAGCCGAAATAGAAGCTCGGGACGAACTTCTTGACGATATCCATCTTCCGCTTGATCCCGCAGGCGGCCCATTCGTCGGTATAAGGCGGCGCGGGCTCCAGCTTGGCGAAGCTTTCGGCCAAGCCCGGCGCGTCCGGGGTGAAGACCTCGTCCTGGTACTGCGAGAACATATCCATCATCAGCCCGATATCGATCCGCGAGGGGTCGAGGTCGAAGATGGTCTCGGAGTTGCGCTTCTCCCAATGCTCGATCAGGTCGTTCAGCAGGGTCACGGCCCAGCCCACGCCGCCTTCCAGCATGCCGAAGGCGAGTTCGGGGAAGCGGTGGGTGACGCCGCCCAGGAACAGGCCCTTGCAGAACGCCTCCATCGAGGCGCCGAACGAGCCGATATGGTTGTACATATAGCTCGACCGCGACTGGCGTGAGTTCCAGCCCATGCCTGGCGAATGCGAGGCCGGCACCACCTTCAGCTCCACGCACTTGGCCCAGAACGGGTCGTAGTCATAGTCGCTGTCCAGGCCCAGCACGTCGATGCGGGAACCGGCGCGGCCGCCCCAGTTCACCTGCGCGCCCGAGACGTCCTTCGGCGGGGTCAGCGGGCGGTGGACGATGCCGTTGATCATGATCGCCTTGAAGCCGAGCACCTTCACCGCGTACTCCAGCTCGGCGATCGCCTCTTCCGGCGTGTGCATCGGAATCTGCGCCACCGGGGTCATCCGGTCGGAATAGGGCTTGTAGGCCTCGGCATAGAACTTGTTGAGCGACCGGCAGGTCGCCTGGCGCAGCTCGGCATCGCCGATCGCGGTCGCGGTCAGCATGCGGCTCGGATACATGACGGCGAAATCGATGCCCATGTCGTCCAGCCGCTTGGCCATCAGGCCGGGGATCTGGGCGGTGGCGCGGTCGATCGTGTTCGCCGCCGGCAAGGTCCACCATGGCGGACGCGAGACGCCGGAGTTCTTCTTCTCGTCCTCGGTCAGGCGCGACCAGGGGCGCAGCACGGTGTCGTCATAATCCATGCCGGCCGCGCCGGCCTCGACCTTCTTGGCCAGCTCGGCGCCGGCCAGTTCGCGGATCGAATCCACCAGATACGGCTTCAGGATCGGCATGGTCTCGATGTAATGGCCATCGGCATCGACCACGGGATGGCCTAAGCCCGCGCGCACGTCGGACGCCTTCAGCGAAGAGCTGGTCACAGTAAATCTCCTATCGGGTAAATCAGGCCGCGCGGTTCTCGGCGGCGGCCTGGATGGCGGCCTTGTCGGCGTGATAGCGGGCGCGGTGGGCGGCCTCGGTCACCTTGGGCATGATCGCCTCGATCTTGCGCGG